>JBCCHO010000062.1:0-10088 GCA_039028715.1 Chlamydiota bacterium
TGCTAAAAAGTTGAGCAAGATGTTTTCCGAGATTTCAAGGAGATCTTGCAGGGAATGGTTGTAACCATTTCCAAAAGAACTCCTTGGAATCTCGGAAAACAGATGCTCCAAATTTTTCCAGAGCCTTGTGAGAAATGCGGGGTAAAAACCAAAAACATTTTCATTTACGGATAGGTTCAAAGAAACCCTATCATGTAAAAGCTCAAGGCACATGCCTTGAGCTTTGTCTCCAGCCCATTTTTCTCACTTTGAATCTGATCGATTATACGACACAACTCGGATTTTAATTTTTTCGACGGCCTTTTGCAAAGTTCCACCCTCGGCTGAAAGCTGAGTTAGCGATCTTAGTTTGCACCTCAAAAGGTTTTGTTTTTGGGCGCTTTTCAACCGGAAAAAGTATCGAGATTCCAGCGAGCGAATTTTGGTGATTAGCCACCCACGTTTTTTGTTGTATTTTCTTTTTCTTCGCTTCTATAATAAAAACCCAAGCTCACTAACCCAAGTTCTCCCCTTGTAGGGTCGAATTTTTGAAGTTTCATTGGTTGTCAACCACTTACAGGTTTTGGGATAGGGTTCATGCGGGACTTGTTCACTTTTTCGCACACTTTGCTCCCTGCATTTTTACAGGTAAAATCACAGCGAAAGGCGCGTTAAAGTGGTCGAAAATTCCCAAGGAGAAGTGAACAAGTCCTTCATGCGACCCATTCCAAAAACTGTAATTGGTTTAGAATCAATGAGGCGATAAAAATTCGAAACTACAGAGGCCCCTACGCAAAAATCGCTTTCGAAGGGAAATTTGATGATTTTGACTTGAGAACTGCTTTTGGTAAATTGACATATCCTGCTAAGGATAGGCAATTTACCAAAAGTAGTTCTCAAGGGCAAAAGCGCGAATTTCACTCGAAATGGAATTTTGCGCAGAAGCCTCTACAAGGTTGAACTTGGGCTAAGGCTCATGTACATTCTTACCGGAATGAGTATAAACTAGCATTTTCTGGAGGTTCTTTACTTATGCGTCGCTTGACATGGATGATCGGTTTTTTCTTTGCTCTGATTGGGTTTGTTTCGCTTAAAGGCGTTGAAGGAGAAGTCGCATTGAGTTCTCCATCTTATCGCTCTTCAAAAAGTATTGGCAAAACATTTTCAAAACCTTTCATTGACGCTTCCAAAGCCGCTATTCCCGCCGTTGTTTCTATTGAAGCTGAAGGCGGTCTTAGCTACAGCCAACCGGATCCGCGCGATCTGTTTAGCGACGAATTTTTCCGCCGCTTCTTCGGTGGTCCACCGCAACGTCAACGCCGACCCAAAATGAGTCAGGGATCAGGGTTTATCATTTCTGCTGATGGCTACATTATGACCAACTACCACGTCGTTTTTAATGCCGAAAAAATCACTGTTTATTTGCAAAATGGAACCAACCTAAAGCTCAATGCGACCCTCATTGGCGGCGATCGGACAACCGATATCGCTGTGATTAAAATTGACGACGCTGCCGGGCAAACTTTTCCCTATTTAGAAATTGGTAATTCAGAAGAGCTCGACCCGGGAGAATGGGTGATCGCCGTTGGCAATCCGTTCCAACTCGAATCTACTGTCACCGCGGGGATCATTTCTTTTAAAGGAAGGCAAAACCTTCAAATTTCTGAATACGAAGACTTCATCCAGCATACGGCTCCTATCAATCCAGGCAACTCTGGTGGACCGCTCGTCAGCCTCGATAAAAAAGTTGTCGGAATGAATACAGCCATTGTCACCCCAACAGGTGCACACGCTGGAATTGGCCTTGCGATTCCGTCTATTATTCTGCTGAACATTAAAAATCAGTTGATCAAAAGCGGTAAAGTCGATCACGGGTTCCTCGGCATTTCAATCCAAAAAATCTCACCCGACTTAGCAGAGGCTTTTCGCTTAAGTAAGGCCGCAGGCGTCGTTATCTTACAAGTCATCCCGGGCTCAGTTGCTGAAAAGGCGGGCCTAAAAGAAGGCGATATTTTACTTAAGCTCAATGGCAAACCGATCAAAGATGATGCTTCGTTTAAAAAGTCAATCCTAATTATTCCGCCAGAAACAGAAATCACGCTGACAGTGAACCGTCAGGGCAAGGTCTTTAACCTTCCGATTGTTATCGGATCAAAAAGTCGCTCGCAGTTTGCCTCAAGTTCAGTGAAACTACCGCTTCTCGGAATTGCCATCGATAATACAACAGCAGAAAACATCGATAAATACCATCTCGACAAAGAAGAGCAAGGAGTTGTCATTATTCACATCGATCGCAATAGCCCAGCCTTTGGCAAGCTTCATGAAGGTAACTTGATTAAAACGATCAACCGCGAAGAGGTGAAAAACGTCGCTGACGCCTTAGCCGCAATGAAAAATGTCGCACCTGGCCAAAAAGTGCCTATTTTTGTTCGGCAAGGACAAGCCTTTCACATCTATTCATTTACAGCAGGCTACTCAAGAGAGCTCAAAAAAGATTGAAACAGGCTATCGCGACGGATAGGATCAAACGTCGGGCGATGAATGATTTCTTTGAGATCAGCAATGCCGCTTTTGTGCGCCGCTTTGAGCCAGCCAATTGCCGGCTCAACTTGGCTTGTTGCAGCATAGGCTTCGGCATTGTGGAGCGCAACTAAGGGATCTGGAAACAAGCGGAAGCAAACGGCGGCGAGTTCAGCAACAAGCGGGTAGTCCGACACTTCATAGGCTGCCGAGTGAAGGTGAACCTGCGATTCAGGTGTGAGGTGTTTTTTGATTGGGGCTAAAAGATCGTAAACTTCGCGGTAACTCTTTTGCTGCGCTTTAAAGGTCGCTAAATACTGGCTAGTCAAATTAAAAATCACTCCTTCTTTCGCCCGCTTCCGCGCCGCTTCTAAGCGCGGAATCGCTTCTTCTACTCGCTCTTTGATTAGCAATTCTTCAATTTCTTTGAGCTCCGCTGTGAGATTTCCATCTCGATCATTATCTGTAATGACGCGCAATTGCCGCCAAGCAGTGAAGTTTTGAAAAGCAAAAATCGAAAAGATAATGCCGCCAAAGAAAAAGCCAATAAAAAAAGAACCTAAACAGAGTAGCGCCGATAAAGTTAAACTCAAGAAGTGGGCGTATTTCACCCCTTTAGCTTTAAAAATCCCTTCAAAAATGACCCGAAGCAGTTGCCCTCCATCAAGTGGCAAAACCGGAACGAGATTGATCACCGTCCAATAAAAATTAATGATCGCAATGGCACGGATGCTGTTATAAAGGATTGGCGTCTGAATTTGACCGAGGGCGAGAATGGCTGAAGCTATCAAAAAAAGCCCAAAGCCAAACAGCGGGCCACAAAGAACAACGAGAAACTCTTGCCATTTTTTTATTTGCTTGCCTTCTGGGTATGTCAGCCCACCAAAAGCGACGAGTTCAATCCGCGGCCTTTGACCGAATCCAAGCGAAGCTAAAGCGTGACCGAGTTCGTGAACGAGGATCGAGATAAAGATAATGCCCACCCAGATGAGTAGGGCGGCAAAAAAGGGGACTCCCGGAAAAAATCGACTGCCCAGCCAGCCAATAATAGCAGCTGTCACCCAAAAAAAAGGTGAAATTGCAAGTGGAATTTTTCCAAATAAACGAAATGCCATCTTGTCCCCCTTAAGTTCCCATTGAGCGCGGCTGTCTACCCCATCACAGCGAGCATGGCTTTGCCCATATCCGCCGGCGATAATGCCACTTCAGCGCCAGCTCGTTTTAGGGCCTCAATTTTTCCTTGCGCTGTTCCTTTGCCACCAGAAACAATAGCGCCGGCATGACCCATTCTTCTACCGGGCGGAGCTGTGATGCCCGCAATAAAGGCGGCAACCGGTTTGCTGCAGTGGCTTTTGATCCAATCTGCAGCTTCTTCTTCGGCGTTGCCGCCAATTTCGCCAATCATCAAGATCCCTTTTGTCTCAGCATCTCGCTCAAATGCCTCCAAAACATCGATAAAATTTGTTCCATTGAGTGGATCGCCGCCAATACCAACGCAACTCGATTGGCCTAACCCATTTTGGGTTGTTTGCCATACTGCTTCATAAGTGAGCGTCCCCGATCGAGAAACAATCCCCACTTTTCCCTTTCGATGGATATAACCGGGCATGATCCCAATTTTGCACGCATCGGGCGTGATCACTCCGGGACAGTTAGGGCCGACCAAGCGGGATGTCGTTGAATTTTTCATCACCCGCGATACTTCAATCATATCGCGAATTGGGATTCCTTCGGTAATGCAAACGATCAATGGAATGCCCACTTCTTCGGCTTCTAAAATAGAGTCAGCGGCAAACGGCGGCGGCACAAAGATCATCGTCGCTGTCGGGTTAACTGCCTTCTTCGCTGCATAAACGGTATCAAAAATCGGCAAATCGAGGACTTGCTGTCCCCCTTTACCAGGAGTCACACCGCCAACAAATTGTGACCCGTAAGCGATACACTGTTCGGTGTGAAATCTGCCCGATTTTCCAGTGATTCCCTGAGTGATGACTTTTGTATTCTCATCGACAAAAATACCCATAATTTACCCTATAGCTGCTACAGATTTTGTTGCGGCGTCGGTCATACTCATCGCTCCAATAATTTTGAGCCCCGACTGGTCGAGAATCTTTCGGCCATTCTCGACATTTGTTCCCTCTAACCGAACAATTAACGGCACTTTGATTCCCATTTCTTTAACAGCGGCAATGACCCCTTCGGCAATCGTCGCACAATTCATAATTCCGCCAAAAATGTTCACTAAAATTGCTTTGACCTGCGGATCGGAGAGAATAATCTTAAAACCTGCCGCCACTTTTTCTTTGTCAGCGCTGCCGCCAACATCGAGAAAGTTGGCTGGCGATCCGCCAGAATGTTTAATCATATCCATCGTTGCCATTGCCAGCCCTGCTCCATTGACCATGCACCCAATATTGCCCTGAAGTGAAATATACGATAGGTCGTACTCTTTTGCTGTCACTTCATTTTCGGGAACTTGCGTTGCATCGTAATAACCAGCGAGCTCTTTTTGGCGAAAAAGTGCATTTTCATCGATGCTGAGCTTTGCATCGACTGCCCAAATCTTTCCCTCTGGGGTTTCGACTAATGGGTTGATTTCAAGCAACGAAGCGTCTGTTTCGATAAAAGCTTTGCCTATACCAGCAGCTGTGCGCATGCCCTGCTTTGCTGTTTCACCTTGCCATCCCATGAACTTAGCGAGGCGCACTAAGTGGTACGAGCGCACCCTGCCATCGAGCTCAATTGGCAATTTAATGATTGCCTCAGGCTTTTTTTCTGCAATCTCCTCAATATCCATTCCCCCTTCTGGTGACGCGATCAAAATCGGAACTGCGCGCTCGCGATCGAGAATTGCTCCTAGATAATACTCTTTTGCAATGTCAACAGGCCTAGTCAGTAGAATGCGATGCGCAACAATACCCTGCGGCCCCGTTTGGTTATTGACCATTTTCATGCCAATTAATTGCTTACATGCTGTTAAGATCTCCTCCTTGCTTTTGGCTAGCTTAACACCGCCAGCCTTTCCCCGGCCGCCAGCATGAACCTGAATTTTGACAACGGCTTCTTTAAGCCCCAGATATTGTATGACTTGTTCCGCTTCATGGGCTGTCGTTGCAACCCCAAAGTCGGGAATCGGAATGTGATACCGTTTTAATATTTCTTTTGCTTGATATTCATGCGTATTCATCTAATGCAACCTTGAATAAAAAAGATCCTAGCCCGGATTGCTCACAAGACTGCAGAGCTTGCGAGCAATCCGGGCCCTAGCAGTTTAAAACAAGAGTTTTAAAGCGAAGTTTACGCTTTTTGTGAGGATCCTTATCTAAATTCCTATATGTGCTAGAATATAATATCGATCAAGAAAAAGAGCATGCCGCCAAGCTGAAATTTCATCTATTTTCTTATTCTTCGTCATGCAACTTGCGCCGATCTAAAAAGGATACGCGATGTTTGGGCTCATCAAATCAGGTTTTAGCAAAATCAAACGCGCCTTTGCCAAAACGCGCTTGCTTCTCGGCGATAAAATACGCGCCGTTTTTGCCGAACCGCTAAATGAAGAAACGCTCGACAAGCTTGAGCAGATCTTGTTTGAGGCGGATCTCGGCTCGAAAGTTGCTCTTGAAGCTGTTGCAGCAATGCGCCGCTTTGCCCGATCTCACCCAGAAGCGACAACCGATGCATTTATCACTGAAATGAAGCGCTTTGCCCGCGATCTCTTAGCTACGCCGCCTCAAGTCACAGCTAAACAATCGGCAGCTGATACACCGCACGTGATTTTGATCGTCGGTGTCAATGGAAGCGGCAAAACAACAACAGCGGCAAAGCTTGCGCATCACCATAAAGAAAAAAAACAACGCACTCTCTTAGTTGCAGGTGACACTTTTCGAGCAGCAGCCATCGATCAACTCAGTGGCTGGGCAGACAAGCTAGCGATCGATTGCGTCAAAGGAGCTCCTGGAGGCGACCCGTCAGCTGTGATCTTCGACGCTTTAACCGCCGCAAAACAGCGCCAGCTCAATATTGTGATTGCCGACACCGCGGGAAGATTGCAGTCTAAAACTGCTTTAATGGAAGAGTTGGCAAAAATCAACCGAGTCTGTACAAAAGTAATTTCCGATGCCCCACACGATACTTTTCTCGTTTTAGACGCCACAACAGGCCAAAATGCCATTGATCAAGCGAAGACATTTCACGCCTTCACTCCGCTAACAGGGCTAATTATCACCAAACTCGATGGCAGTGCTAAAGGAGGAATCGTCCTCTCGATTTACCGCGAGCTCGGCATTCCCGTGCGCTACATCGGCATCGGAGAAAAAGCAACAGATTTAATTCCTTTTGACCGGGAAAGTTATATCGATGCCCTCTTCTCCTGACTTTCAATCCACTTACCTCGCATTGATTGACGATACGCTCACCTATCTTCACGCGTTATTGCCCCCCGATTCGCCGATTGCTTCTCAACCAATTGCCATTTTAAAACGCACCCCACCAGTAGTGTCTAAGAAAAACCAAGTAGCTGCTGCGCCGCCACTTGCAGAGCCGCCAGCTACTTCTTATCGGCCTAACCGAGAACCTGCTCGTCAACCGAAAAGCGAACCCAAACCCACGCACGCTTTCTTTTCGCTTAGTCCTCCCCAGTCGCCGCCGGAAACCTCTTTCACTGCGCTGCGAGCTCTTATTAAAGACCTATTCCCTAAGCTTTCTTTATCATCGGCCGTCCCCGATGACGGTCACGCCAAGCGAGTGCGCGATGGATGGCAAACTAAGCAAAATGCCCCGACTGTTGCTATTTTGCTGCAAGGACAAACCTTTCGCCCTTTTTTCACTCATCTCGCAAAAGCAATCACCCTGTGCTTAGCGCCAGCCAAAGTGATCACCGCTCAAACATTAGAGCGCGCAAATCAGTGGGATCTTTTTTTAGCAGCTCCCCAGCTGCGCCTTGTGATCGCCCCTGATGCGACCTTGTTTGCGGCGAAAAAGTTGCTGCCTCACTACAAAGAAATTCCCCAAGAAAAAAGGCGCTTTTTAGGTCATGTTCCCCTGTTGCTTCTCCCCGACCCTTCACTTTACCTCAAAGACCCTTTACTTAAGCGATCACTATGGCACCTGATTCAAAAAGCGCTTCGCTAGCCCCTTTATTCGCTGCTATTGCGACTGTCGTCATTGACCGCGGACCAAACAAACCGCTCGACTACGGCGTGACAGCAGAGCACCACGACCAAATTGAGGTTGGCAAGCGGGTCCTTGTACCGATCAAGACCCAATTGCGCGCAGGAACGGTCATCGCGATAAAAACAACTGCATCGCCGTTCAAGATGCGCCCGGTTGCCCGCATTTTATCAGAAAAATCTTTCCTTTCGGCAAAGCTCTTCTCGCTTGCTCAATGGATGAGTGCCTACTACTGCACGCCAATGCGCCAAGTGCTGACAACACTTCTCCCCTCTAGCATCCGAGGCGAAGTCAAAGAAAAAAAGCAGCTTTGCGTTTATCCAAAAGCGCCAGCTGCTGTTTTGCGCTTAGCACTCGAAGAAAAGCGGCGCACAAGAAAGTCCCAAGCCCAAGTACTCGAGCTGATTCTTTCCCACCCCCAAGGCATCCTTCTTTCTAAGCTGGTCAAAAAAACATCTGTTTCGACCAGTCCAATCCGCTCGCTGACTCGGGAAGACTTGATAGAAGTCAAAGAGCTCGCCATTGAACGCTCACCACTCGAATCTTTTGAGTTTTTTCCGACCAAGCCAAAAAAACTTAACGCCGAACAAGCCAGCTGCTTGGCCACCATTCAAACCCAGTTAGCTAGCAACACCTTTCACACCCACTTGATTCACGGCATCACAGGTAGCGGAAAAACAGAAATCTACATCCAAGCGATGGAAATAGCGCGGAAAAGCCAACGCGGAATCATCTTACTCGTTCCCGAAATCGCGCTCACATCCCAAACGATTGAGCGGCTAAAGTCCAGATTTCAAGAAAAAATTGGTGTTGTCCACTCACGCCTATCTTCAGGTGAGCGGTTTGATATGTGGCACTCCATGCGCCAAGGTAAGACTCCGATTGTGATTGGCGCGCGATCGGCCGTTTTTAGTCCGATTCCCAACTTAGGGCTCATTATCGTCGATGAGGAGCACGACAGCTCTTACAAACAAACCGAAGAACAGCCCTGCTACCACGCGCGCGACGTCGCTATCATGCGCGGTAAGCTCAGCGCAGCGACCGTTCTTTTGGGAAGCGCCACCCCATCGCTTGAAAGCTACGCCCATGCTCAGGCGGGAAAATATTTTCTTACGACCCTGCGCCAACGAGCAACAAAAGCGACCCTACCCAAAGTGTGTTTTGTCGACATGAAAAAAGAGTGGGCGAAAAAGCGGGGCTACCAACTCCTTTCAGAGCCGCTCATCCAAGCGATCAAACAGCGCTTTACCATCGGCGAACAAACACTTCTTTTTCTCAATCGGCGCGGTTACCAAACAGCGCAAATTTGCAAGAACTGCGGTCAAACGCTCAAATGCCCCCACTGCGATGCGAGCTTAACTTTCCACAAAAAAAACCAGCTTAGCTGTTGCCACTTTTGCAGTTTTACTTTATCGCCACCACCTACTACCTGCCCTCATTGCCGCCAAACGGGCTATTTGGAATACAAGGGCATCGGGACCCAAAAAGTAGAGCGCGCCCTCGGAGCGCTTCTCCCCTCTATCCGCATCTTGAGGATGGACGCCGATACAACGCAGCGCAAAGGAAGCCACGATGCGCTGCTTAAGCAGTTCCGCTCAGGAAAAGCCGACGTCCTTATCGGAACTCAAATGATCGCTAAGGGGCTTCACTTTCCAAATGTCACACTCGTCGGCATCCTGAACAGCGATAGCGCGCTGCACATTCCCGACTTCCGCGCTTCTGAAACCCTGTTCCAACTCTTAATTCAGGTTGCCGGCCGCGCAGGCAGAAGCGAAATTCCAGGCGAGGTGATCATCCAAACTTGTCTTGAAAAACACCCCGTCTTTGCGCTCGCCGCCAAGTGCGACTACAGCAAATTTTTTACCCGCGAACTCGAAGGGCGAAAGAGCTTCCACTTCCCCCCCTTTACTCGCCTGACTAAACTGATTTTTAGCGGCCCAAACGAATCCGAAACGCGTCACTGCGCCGATCACTTTCACCGAGCACTGACTTCGCAGCTCGACTCGTCATTTACCCTATATCCCGCCATCCCATGCGGCTACGCCAAAATCAAAGACCGCTACCGGTTCAAGCTCGTGATCAAAGGAAGCAAAATCTATACTTTAAACGAGCAGCTGCTCAAACTCCAGCAACGCCTTCCCCTACCGCGAAAAATCCGGCTGCTCATTGATACCGACCCCATTTCCACTTTCTAGCCCGCATTTCTCACAAGCTCTGCAAAAAGGTTGGACAGACTGTTTTTTCGAGATTTCAATCTATAGTGCTTCCGGTTCAAACGTACCCAAGAAAACTGATTTAAAGCCTCTAGATCGTATTTTTTCTTCGTCGCCCATATTAAACTTAATATTGGCTAGAATAAAAAATGCAATCTAGAGAACTTTAAATTCAGTTTGCTTTTGGGCGCTTTTGAACCGGAAGCA
>JBCCHO010000063.1:0-10083 GCA_039028715.1 Chlamydiota bacterium
CTAGGGCTAACCAAAGAAGAAGCCCGCGGATACGGCCAAAACAAGAGATATTGGCATCTGGCAAATGTTTACCGGACTCGGTTTTTAATGAACAAAGCGTACTGGGAAAAGATGGGCTATAGAGGGTTGGAGTGGAACATTGGAAAAGCAACGTAATTTTTTACCAACCGCCTTGGTACGGATCCGTATGCCAGGTGGTGTGAGGGGACGGGTCTCTCAAGATCCTCCTACTCGATCAAAAGAGTCAATCTACTGTCATTGCTATCGCACACCGGCTCTCTACTCTCAAACACATGGACAAAATTGTTGTCCTCGATCGAGGTAAAATTGTCGAAGTCGGAACGCATCGCGAACTGATCGGAAAAAAAAGTGGCTTATACCGCAAACTATGGGAGATGCAAGCGATCTGACCCACTTTAAAGGCCCCATACCCTCGATTGCGATAAGAAGTCGTTGCGATGAGTTGTCTCAAAGAAGAGACCATCCTTACAGTGGGATGAATCTAGAGTCCTGAATAAAGTAGCGGACTCGACAATAAAGCAAAGGATAACATATCCAGCGCTAGATAATGAGCATGGCAAAGACATCTGAACCTATGTTTAAAAACCGTGAATGGAAACAAGCGGAAGTGGCTTTAACGCTTGAGTCAAATAAGATGGCAATAGGAGTGAGTGGAAAGACTTCGAGGTTCTTTTCACACTGTTCGCAAACTCCTCGGTCTATAGTACCTGGTAGTGTTCCTAGAACCTATCCGTAAATGAAAATGTTTTTGGTTTTTACCAGGTTTCTAGCAAATTTTTGGAAGCTGATTTGTACACATTGTCCATGAGACAAGGGTAACAAATCAGCTTCCAGAAAGATGCAGAAAGAGTGAAGAGCAAGAAGATTTTCATTTACGGATAGGTTCTAGGAATAACCTAGGTTAGCACCCCGTAAGGGGTGTCATAGCACTGTCAGTTTAGGATATTGGAAAAAGCGAATGTCGTTTTGTAATGAAACGAATATGGGTTGAAACATCACCTGATACGAAAGTATGCCCACGTCCAACTGGTCTTTCTTTGCGAAAGCGATTTTTGCGCAAGGAGCCTCTTCAGGGGCTTTTTTCCTTCTGAGGAAACGCAATTTTGAAAAATGTACAAAACCGATTTGTCGAAAAACCTTGATCATCACAGATAAAAAAACTAGTATGACAAAAAAGCTTTAGCAAAGCATTTAACCCGTATTTCTCACCAGCTCTGCGTAGAAGGGTGAACAGTCTGTTTTTTCGAGATTTCAAGTGACTCTCGCAGGGAATGTTCATAAACATTTCCAAGAGAGTCACTTGGAATATTCGGGAATACAGATGTTCCAAGCTTTCCCAGAGGCTGGTGAGAAATGCGGGTTAACCCGACTTTCGCAAAAAAATTCGACACCCCCAAGGGGTGAACTATCAGTTAGTTGCGTATTTTGGGATGGCTCGGGTTAAGGAGAAAGTTATGCGTCAGAAACGGTTGTGGGTGCGGGGAGTCGTTAGTTATATCCTCGCTTCGCTGTTTCTTCTCTATGAAATGGGGCTTCAAGTCTCCCCGAGCATCATGATCGACCAGTTGATGTTCGATTTTCGGATCGGTGCGGCTCTTTTAGGCGCGATGACGGGGGTTTACTTTTATAGTTACACGCCGGTGCAAATTCCAGCTGGCTTTTTTTATGACCGCTTTGGGCCCCGCCGCTTGATTGCATGCGCAACGGTGATTTGTGCGATCGGCGCGCTTATTTTTGGCTTTGCCTATGACATTGTTACGGCTGCTTTTGGCCGCTTTTGCATGGGATTTGGTTCGGCATTTGCTTTTATCGGTTCGCTCACAGTTGCTGCGCGTTGGTTTCCGAAGCACTTTGCCCTTTGCGCCGGTATTACTCAGTTTTTAGCTGCGGTTGGAGCGCTGAGTGGAGCGATTCCCTTAGCTGTACTGGTCAATATTTTCGACTGGCGGACAGTGATTATTGCTACTGGCTGGATTGGCATTGGCCTTGGTCTTTTTTGTTTTTGGATCATTCGCGATCAGCCGCCTAATGTTGAGTGGAAACGGATGCGTCACCGAGACTTGCTCCGCGAATGCCGCGAGATTTTTAAGAGTCATCAAACATGGTGGATTGCGCTTTACTCTTTTTTTAGTTGGGGGCCGACTGTTGTTTTTGCAGCTCTTTGGGGAGTTCCCTTTTTGATGATTCGGTATCAAATTTCGAATACCCAGGCTGCTTTTGCCATTGGGATGATCTGGATTGGTATTGGTATTGCTGGCCCGTTTCTCGGTTATTTATCTGACCGGATAAAGCGGCGCAAACCGCTTCTTTTGATCACCTCTGTTATTGGCTTAATCGCTGCTGCAACTGTTCTTTATATACACCAACTTCCCTTTTTTGCTGTATTCCCGCTTTTGGTTGCTTTTGGCATTGCTTCTGCTGGTCAGATTTTGTGCTTTGCAATTGCCAAAGATATCAATAAGCGAGCAGTTGTTTCGACGGCGTTGGGGCTCAATAATATGGCGGTTGTTGCTGGTGGTGCTTTGTTACAACCGCTCGTCGGATTTCTGATTTCTTTTTTTTGGGACGGAAAAAGTGTTGAGGGAGTTCCGGTTTATTCACTAGCTAGTTATCGGATAGGGCTTTTTATTATTCCTCTTTGTTTCTTTTTGGCGCTGCTCATTTCAATTTTCTGTATTCGCGAAACTTATTGTAGCTCTCGTTTAAGACACGTTGAGTCGAAGTAGTAGCCTTGATTGGGGTTTTATGACTGAAAAAGCGCGATTAGCCGAGCAAAAGGGGAATGTTCCCCCCTGGTACAAATGGGGGCCTTATGTCAGTGAGCGCTCTTGGGGAACCGTTCGCGAAGACTATAGCGCTGAAGGACAGCCCTGGAGTCATTTTTCTTATGCTGCGGCGCCATTTCGCTGTTATCGCTGGGGCGAAGATGGAATTGCAGGCCTTTGCGATCGCTACCAAGTGCTTGTGCTCAATCACGCTTTTTGGAATGGCAAAGACCCGATTTTAAAAGAGCGGCTTTATGGCGTGGGAACACATGAGGCTAATCACGGTGAAGATGTCAAAGAGTATTACTACCACTTGGATAACCTGCCGTCCCATGCGTATATGCGCTACCTCTATAAATATCCGTGTTTAGAATATCCTTATGAAAGTCTTTTTTTCGAAGGGCAGCAGCGCGGGCCAAGAGAATTTGAGTACGAGCTGATTGATACGGGAATTTTCACTCAGAGCCGCTATTTTGACATTGAGATTGAATATGCAAAAGCTAGTGCTGAGGATATCTGCATCCGGGTCACATTTATGAATCGCAGTCAGCAAGAAGAGACGACCCATTACTTGGCGCAGCTTTTCTTTCGCAACACTTGGAGCTGGGGCCCAAGCCCAGCGAAGATGCCTCGAATTGAGCACTCGCAGGACAAAGACTGTCAATGCCTTATCGCCGATGATGCCGGCGTCTTGCCTATTCAGCGCCTTACGTTTGATTACCAGTTGGGCAAGCGGTATCTTTACGCAGACAGCCGCGCCCAGCCTCTATTTACAAATAACGAAACCAATCGACAGCAGGTCTTTGGTGAAAAAAACCAATCGCCCTATGTGCGCGATGCCTTTCATCGCTATGTTGTGCTTAGCGACGAAGCGGCGATCAACCGAGAGCAATTCGGAACTAAAGCTGCTTTTTACTTTCCCGCGCTCACGATTTCTCCCAAGCAATCGATGAGTCTTTTGCTTCGCTTTTCAAATAAGCAGCTCAAGCAGCCACTCGACGGTGTTGAGCGCATCATTGCAAAGCGAAAAAAAGAAGCCGACCGATTTTACGAAAGCATCCATCCTAAAAAAGCGACTGCTGAAGAGCGGATGATTCAACGACAAGCGCTTTCTGGAATGCTTTGGAACAAGCAGATTTACCTTTATGACGTCAACCTCTGGATTAGAGGGGACAACCCAGCGCATCCCGCTCCAGATTCGCCGCTAAGGCAAAAAAGCGCTCACTGGAAACACTTGATTTCAAAACGGATTTTATCGATGCCCGACAAGTGGGAGTATCCCTGGTTTGCTGCTTGGGATTTGGCATTTCATTGCTTATCACTTGCTCTTGTCGATCGCGAATTTGCTAAAGATCAGTTGTGGTACCTTCTTTTTGATCAGTTCCAACACCCAAACGGTCAAATTCCCGCTTATGAGTGGGAATTTTCAGCGCTCAATCCTCCAGTGCAAGGGTGGGCCGCTTTGCGCCTTTTTAAGCTCGAAGAAAAGAAAACTGGCAAGCGAGATATTACTTTTCTGAAAAAGTGCTTCCACAAGCTTATTCTTAACTTTGTATGGTGGGTCAATAAAGTGGATGCTAAGGGGAATAATGTCTTTGAAGGTGGATTTTTAGGACTTGATAACATCACTGTAATCGATCGCAATCAAGAAATTCCAAGTGGTGGTACGCTCGAACAGTCTGATGGAACGGGATGGATGGGCTTTTTCTGCCTTAACTTGATGCGCATTTCACTTGAGCTGGCCTATGACGATCCTGTTTATGAAGGGTTGGCCGTTAAATTTTTTGAGCACTTCGTTTACATCGCTCACGCCCTGGTCAATGCGGAAAATCGCAAGATCCAAAATTGGAGTGAAGAAGACGGTTTTTTTTATGATGTGATCAATTACCCCGATGGTACACAAAAACAAATCAAGGTCCGCTCGCTTGTTGGAATTATTCCTTTATATGCAGTCGACTGCATCACTGAAAAAGACCTTTCCCAATTCAAAGAATTTGCAACGAGCTTCACTTGGTTTATCGAAAATCGCGCTGACATTTGTGCTAATTGTGTGACGCCGCTTGGAAAGAGAAAAAAGAATTATTTGTTGACCTTGATGGATCTAAAAAAAGTTAAAAGCATTCTCAAACGCGTTTGGGATCCAGGTGAGTTTCGCTCTGTTTATGGAGTGCGCAGCTTATCTAAATTTTACCAAGATCACCCCTACTCGCTGCTCGGCAATACGATTGCTTATCAGCCAGGAGAAACTGAGGCTAGCCTCATGGGCGGCAACTCTAATTGGCGCGGCCCTATTTGGTTTCCGACTTCGTTTCTTCTCGTCGAGGCATTGCGCACACTGGACCGCCACTTGGGCAGCAAAATACAAGTGTCGGCAGCTGATGAGCCTGCAGTCACTAGTGGCGAAATGGCGCGCTATTTTGCAGACGGGTTGATCAATCTTTTTCGTCTCGACTCTAATGGGAGAAGGCCGATTTACGGAAATTGTGAGCAACTGCAAAGCGACCCACTGTTTCGCGACCACCTTCTTTTTTTTGAACACTATCACGGTGATGACGGGCGTGGGCTCGGTGCCTCACATCAAACGGGGTGGACAGGACTTGTAGCTAATCTCATCGACGAATGGCTAAGCGAATAGATCTATTTGCCGTTATCTCCTCTTTTTTGGTAATAACAAAAAGAAGGAGACAGACGTATGTGGCGATTGCCTTTTTTTATCGTAATTGGGTGGTTAATGACCGGCTGTCACGTTTCCAGCAAACTGGCAATGTATGGTAGTGGTGGACGCACATCATATAATATTGCCGCTCAGAATACGACCAATCAAGAACTTTTGCTGAACCTTGTTCGGTTGCGCTATTCCGATACTCCCTATTTTCTCGAGCTTAACAATATTACCACTCAGTTTACATTCAATACCACGCTCATTCCGACAATTCCAATTCCGGGGTTTACGAAAAAAAATCCCGCTGAGCTCGAAGGTCAATTTTCGTGGCAAAACCAACCGACAATTCAATATTCACCACTAGAAGGAAAAGATTTTGCTGTGCAGCTGATGTACCCACTTGACTTGCAGCTGATCCAAGGACTTGTTTTTACCGGATGGGACGTCGATCGCGTCTTTCGTTTGCTTGTCCAAAACATGGCTGAAATTCCGAATGCTTGTAGCGCTTCGGGGCCGATGCCTAAAGAGCCACCGCACTACAAAAAATTTCTCGAAGTTGTCCATTTACTGAGGGTTTTCCAAAGAGAGGGGAAGCTACAAATCGGTATTCGTTATATTCCGCGTGGTAAAACAAAACCTATTGCGCAGAGTGACGAACCTGAAGATACGACGCCCAATGCCATTCAAATCACGTTTCCTTCAACAGGAGAAGAAGCTGAGCGGTTAGGGGCGCTCTTGCATGGGTTAAAAATGAACAATGGAAACTACATTTTAAACATGCGCCAAGCCTTCAATGAAAAAGCGGAAATTGGCATCATGACAAGGTCATTGCTCAGTTGCATGTATTATCTCAGCTTAGGGGTTGAGGTGCCTAAAAGAGACATTGAAGCTGGCGTTGTCGCGGTAACCAAATATGAAAACGGGGACTTGTTTGATTGGCGCGATGTCATTGGCGATATGATCACTGTTCACTCTAGTCCTTCTTATCCTCAAGAAGCTTATCTCGCTGTGCATTATAAAGGCTACTGGTTTTACATTGCTAATGATGATATCGAAGCAAAAAGGACGTTCGTCTTATTACAACAGATCTATAGCTTGCAAGCCAAGCGCCAGGAAAAAGAAGCGCCGCTGCTGAGCATTCCACTAGGTGTTTGAACCTATCCACCTGAATTCTGAATTTAACCTGAGCAATTTTTATAGAAAAATGATAACCCAAGGTGTGACTTCTGATCGCTCATCTAAAATTCTCTTTTCCACCTGCTCGAGGCCTGAATTTTCACATAACTTGGGTTTTTTAAAACGATCTGATAAAATCGCCCCTTTTGAGGCTTAATTTCTGAGGCTCTTGCAAAAAAATAGCGCCAACTGGGTCGAAGTCAAATTGCGCTCCCAAAACCGAGGCTTGAACTTAACCTTTTTAACCTAAGCTGTTTTTGTGATAGAACCTCTTTTTTTATTTACGATCCAATGAGGCTATCGCACCTCAAGGTGGAAATCAAAAACTTTAGATTCAGGAGACTTGCTATCAAAAGGTTTAATCTAGCTAGGAAACTAACAGCACTAAAAGAAGAATTTTTAAGCTATACCAAGCGAGAGAAATATTTTTTCTTCTTGGCGTTAGTTGCTGGTTTCTTCATCATGGCTGACTATGCGATTACAAAGCCGGTGAGTAATTCTGTATTTCTCACCCATTATTCGTCTAAGGCTTTTCCTTACGCTTGGCTCTTGGCTGTGCCGCTTAATTTGACAGCGGTTGCTCTTTATAACCGCTTGATCGTCAAACTCGGTTGTTTCCAGTTATTTTGTTGGATTTCTGCAATCACAGTGATCATTAATACGATTTCTGCTTTTTGGTTACGCTCGATCCCTGGCCTTGCTTTTTTCCTTTATCTTTGGAAAGACACATACATTCTCTTGGCATTGCAGCAGATCTGGTCAGTTGTTCACAGCTCGACTAAAATGCGGCGTGCAAAGTATTTCTATGGCATTCTCTTTGGCATTGGGACGTTTGGCACAAGTGTAGGGGGAGTGGTATCTGGATATTTGGCGCCAGTGTGGGGCTCGGAGCACTTATTACTGATGACTCTTCCCATTTATCTCTTTTTAGGTGCAGCGTATTATTGGATGCTAAAAACGAGCGCGCTTGAAAATCCAAAAAACCCGATTGAAACGCCATCACAAAAATGGGACGACTTTAAGCTGATCAATAAATCCTATGCCCTGCAACTGATTTTAATGACCGTCGTCTTAATGCAGTTGTCAACGACCTTAATGGAGTTCCGTTTTAATCTTCTTTTAGAAGCTAAACTTCCCAACCAAGATTTGCGGACGGCATTTTCAGGCAAGTTCTGGGCAGTGGTAGGGATAGCGAACTTGACTTTGCAATTTGGCGTGACATTCCTACTTATGGAGTTATTTGGGCTAAAGAAAAGCCAGTTTTTCCTTCCCTCTTTCTTATTATTTAATGTTGCAGGCTGCGTGATTCATCCGAGTTTCTCTATGGTAGCCTATGCTTTTGGTGCAGTGAAAATCTTCGACTATTCGACATTTAATATCATTAAAGAAATGCTGTATGTGCCGTTGTCAAAGGAAGAAAAATTTAAAGCGCGGGCCTTGATCGACGTTTTTGCTTATCGCTCGTCTAAAGCAGTTGCTTCGCTCATTATTATTCTAGCGCAAGCTTTTCTCGTCAGCCAGCTAGCTTACGTATTGACATGGACGGTGCTCATTCTCTATATTATTTGGATTTTTGGCGTTTATATCTTTAATAAACGCTTAGAAGAAAGCACTATTGCAGTGAACTAACCTTGGTCGATCAATTCTCGAATCGTTTTAAAGTGAAGCTTAGCGACTTTTGTTAACGCTTCTTTTCCGTGCTTATGATAAAAGAGTTGCAATGCAGCACGTACTTCTTTGGAGGCTCCTTTGGGAAGAAGCAGATCGTAGGTTGTACTAAGTCGGTCGATCGCATCTACAAAAGCTGCGCGCGCTAAAATAGATGCGGCAGCGACGACAATATCTTCCTCGCCGCGATAACGCTGCTTTAGGTCGATAGAAAGGTTTTTTTTGGCAACAGCAGATTCGACGACGTGCTCGGCTGCAAACTGGTCGATCACAACTTTGCGGCAATTCACTTCCTGCAACAATTCTTCGAGCGCCGTAGCATGTCCCCAGGCAAGCATGTGATTGAGATTTTGGAATCGGTTATAAAGGGCATTGTAGCGGCTCGGAAAAAGCTCAACCAAGTGGTAATTACAGTGTTGTTTAATCACCTTGGCGTGCTTTTTGATCACGCGATCAGTGAGTTTTTTGCTGTCTTTAATGCCTAGTTGGATAAGAGTTTCAATCGCTTGCTGATCTGCGTAGAGCGCACAAATGCAAAGAGGGCCGAACACATCTCCTTTTCCCGCTTCATCAACCCCAATGCGCGGTGTGACATCAATGGCGATTTCCGGGTAGGAATAAGCAAACGTTTTGAGAAGCTCGGGTTCGAGGTAGTAGGTAATAAAATCATCTTTTTCCTTGCCTTGGACAGTGAGCTTTCCCGATTCGTACAGCGTGCAAGAGACCCCCTTTTTTTTAGCTTGAAAGACCATGTAGGGACCTTGTGCCAGAACAAAACCTTGCTCTTTTAAATCGCTTTGCAATTTTTCAGCATGTTTTAAATCAATCGTTGTAACAAAACAAGCGGGGCGTGTCATCTGATCTTTAAACCATTGTGGGAAGCCAGGTAGATTAGCCTACCATTTTTGCTAATATGAGACTACCCCACTTTCAGGAGTGGGATGAACTTGGGTTAGAACAAGAGTTGGGTCTTCATGAAAGCATTTAGCCTTAGAAAGAAACAAATCAACGCAAGCGGTATTTTGAAATCGATCACTTTTCGGCCGAGCAGGGAACACGCACTAGGGGTAAATATCAAAGCTGCTAAAACAGGCAGCCCCGCTTGAGCTATCTTTAGAGCTAAAGCTTTCCAATGATTTGAATTGTGATCTGCTTTAGCAGATTCTTTGGAGTCTTGAGCACTCTCTATGAAACCTATACTATCTATGGCCAAAAAGATAGCGGTTGGAGTAGTTAGGGAAATAGGGTAGGTTAATGGATCGCGCAATTTTTCTATTATTAGGGCTTGTGCTAAAACAGGCAGCCCCACTTGAGCTATTTTTAGAGCTAAAGCTTTCCAATGATTTGAATTTTGATCTATTTTAGCAGGTTCTTTGGAATCTTGAGCACTCTCTACAGGAACTATACTATCTATGGCCAAAAGGATAGCGCTTGGAATGGTTAGGGAAATAGGGTCTATGAGTGGATTGCGCGATTCTTCTATTAGGAGTCTAGTATAGACGCTTAATAAAGTAAGTGCTTTAAGTGGAATTGATAGATTTAATAAATATATCAATGACGCCGCACTATCAAAAAGCGCATAATGTGCCAGATCCCAACTCCATATTTCCGTTCGATAGCCTAGCGTGTGACATAAGACAGCTGATACTGCCCAGGGCTTTTTCATCCTAAAGATTTGATACTTTGACCGAAATTTTCTTGATAAAAAGTTGATTTCTAGTTTTTTATATACGCAAAACAAACTCTACTTAAATAAACTGTTAGGCACCATAAATTTTTTAGGGGTGTCTA
>JBCCHO010000064.1:0-10054 GCA_039028715.1 Chlamydiota bacterium
AGTGGCGCAAATTCTACTTTTTTAGAATTACAGTGTGTTTTCATTATTCCCCATCAATTTATAATTATAAGTAGTTCATTATAAATAACTTATATCATAAATAGGGGTTTATTTCCAGAGTCTTGTGAGAAATACGGGTTAACCCGTATTTCTCACAAGCTCTGCTAAAAAGTTGAGCAAGATGTTTTCCGAGATTCCAAGGAGATCTTGCAGGGAATGGTTGTAACCATTTCCAAAAGAACTCCTTGGAATCTCGGAAAACAGATGCTCCAAATTTTTCCAGAGCCTTGTGAGAAATGCGGGTTAAATGCATTTTTCATAATTCCTCAATATATTTGAGGATATGTGCAGAAAAAATCACAAGATTGTGAAAATTCGAAATCGCAAATTCTCAACAAGGTTATTTTACATTGAGACAGGCAAAAGTCGATTCAACTTGCTAATAAATAGAAACCAACTTCTTTCGAAAGTAGGGCTTTTCCCGCTCAAATCTATTCAGAGTGAAGGTTTTTTATCATGGTTATAAAAAGATCTCACAGGCTGTGGGATAATTTAAAAACCTTCCTATCTTTATGGTTCCTTGGAGGCATAACGTCCTCATTATTGAATAGAATATGCTCTAGATAGTGTCGTCAAAATGGATTGCAGTAGAAATGGTGCAGATTTGGTGCATTTGGGGTTAACAACGGGCAATAGGCATTGATAACTGGCAACAAAAGAAAAATGCGTAACGTGTTGATAATTTTATTGATATGTGTTGTCAGTTGCTGTAAACTATAAGTTGGTAACGGTCTTAAAATCCAAGTTGGGTGATATAATTGCTCAGATAAATGGTCTGTTTTTTTTACCTGTCTAACCGCTCGAATTCTCAGCATACTTGAATAAAGTAGATGAAAATCCAACTCTTAGTCAGGTGGGAAAAGAGAATTTTAGATGAGCAATTATACCACACAACTTGGGAGGCTGCTTACGCAAAATTCCATTTCGAGTGAAATTCGCGCTTTTGTCCTTGAGAACTACTTTTTGTAAATTGCCTATCCTTAGCAGGACATGTCAATTTACAAAAAGTAGTTCTCAAGTCAAAATCATCACATTTCCCTTCGAAAGCGATTTTTGCGCAGGAGCCTCTTGGGTTAAAAGGTTTTTTTTGAGTGAGATAGTCTCATCATCAGATACACTTGGGTTTTAAGATACAAATGATTTCTCGTAATGATCCCTGTTGGTGCGGAAGTGGGAGAAAATGGAAGAAGTGCCATTATCCGCTCCAAAAAGCTAAGAGTTTTCAAGAGCTCAAAGAAGAGTATTGGAACCGCTTTCAAGTGATTCTTAAAACTCCCGAGCAGATTGCGGGTATTCGGCGCGCTTGTAAGCTTGCCGCTACAATCCTTAGACAAACCTGCGCCAAAGCAACAGCTGGGGTGACAACTCAAAAGCTCAATGATTTTGCTTTTCGGCTTCACCAAGAAGCTGGCGCAAAACCAGCTCCCCTCGGTTATGGTTCACCGCCGTTTCCAAAAGCGATTTGTACTTCGCTCAATGAAGTGATTTGCCATGGCATTCCCAATACGACACCGCTAAAAGAGGGCGATATTCTCAACATTGATGTCACGTGCATTTTAGATGGCTATTACGGCGATTGCAGCGCTATGGTTGCCATTGGCCCAATCACTCCAGATAAGCAGCTCGTCATCGATGTGTCGTATAACGCTCTGATGCAGTCAATTGAGCTCTTAAAGCCGGGTGTTCCGATTTCAGAGATCGGCCGCTTAATCGAAAACTACGCCTCGACAAAAAACACTTCTGTTGTGAATCAGTTTGTCGGCCATGGTGTTGGCGTTCATTTTCACGAAGCGCCTCAAGTGCCCCACCACTACAACACAATAGCTCTCCCGCTTGTTGCAGGCATGACGTTTACCATCGAGCCAATGATTAACGCAGGAGTTAGAAAAGCTATCATCGACCCAAATGATCACTGGACCGCGCGCACAGCCGATGGAAAGCCCAGTGCGCAATGGGAACATACCTTACTGATCACAGAAGAAGGGTGTGAAATTCTTACTGAAATGGCGACGCTAGAAAAAACTACTTAAGCCGGTAGCAGCCTTTTTTGCATCGGTTACCCGACAAAAGCGCCTTGTTGTTGCAGCTCTTTGCGTGCAAGAAAGATCGAGCGCTCGACTGAAACATAGTCTTCTTTGATCTGTTTTAAAGCGCCTTTCTTCTGCATCAACTCGCTTTCCCACTTCTGCTTGTCACACTCAATAGAATTGATTTCGTCAGCTTGGCTTGCCCGATCTAGCTTTTTCTGTAACCGCTTGAGTTTTTCTTCGAGCTGTTTCCCATCGGCAACCAGTTGCTGGTAGGCTTCTTTTGTTTTTAACTTTTTCTCTTCGAGCTCTTTTAAGTTCGCTTTCTCTTGATGAACTCTTGGTTTCTTTTGGTCGGTCGAGGATGCGGCTTTCTTCTTTTTTAGAAAAAATGCGCGTAACTGGCAAAAACGTTTGATGTAGTCGTCAATTAACAGTCGAGCTTGCATGAGTTCAACTCGATACCAGTTCAAGGTGCGGATTCGTGCTTGAGCCGCTGCTTTTCTTTTATCATCGTTTGTTTGAAACTCAATGAGATCTTTTTCCTGCTGTTTTGTTTTTTGCGTGAGCTCTACGCAATCGCGATAAAGTTGAAGCGATTTGGCGCTTAGCGCCTGGCTTTGATCGAAGCTCTTCTTCGCCTCAATTTGACTCGCTTTAGCCAGATTGGAAAAAGCCTCAATTTCCGCTTGCGCTTCTTCGAGCTGCTGCGTGATTTCTTGGCGCTCTTTTTCAAACTGACGCTCTTGAGCTGCGTGTTTTTCTTCAAGTGAATGCAGCGATACTTTAAGTTGAGAAACCACTTCCATATGCTCGCGTTGCTCGCGATCGCAATCAGCTTTTTCCTCTTCTAACGCTAGGTAAACGACATATAGCCCAGTCGCAAAAGCGAGCTCCTGAACAACTATTTCCCATCCTCCACTACCCCAAATACAAGCGCTGCTGAAGTACAGGAGAAAAAGGCTTCCAATCAATGCCCACACTTGATTGCAACGACACCAGATAGCAGTAAAACTCACAAGGGCAATGAGCGGTAATAGCGGATGAGCCCAAGTAGGCGCCGCGGAGATAAGAGTTAACGCAAGCAAGAAGGGGCCGAGAAAAAGCCAAGTCAATGGTTTTTCCTTGCGAATAGAGAGGAAAGACCACTTTCTCCATCTCCTAACTAAATAGAGCATTTATCTACCTTGCGCAAAAATTTCGAGTAGTCGGGCAATCACTAAAAACCCCTGCTTTAGTCGATCCAAAGCAAAGCTTTCATTAGGGGCATGCATCTGATCTTCTGACAAACCTACTCCCATTAAAACGAGGTTTCCACCGCTTGTAGCTGCTAAATCTGCGGCGATTGGGATTGTCGCTCCTGTCAGAATACGCCGACAGGGTTTTTGAAAGACATCCTCGCAAGCTTGAACAGCTTTTTCAACCGTTTCGCCGCGAAGAGCTGCAGTAAAAGCTCTTGCTTCAGACCGCACATCCATTTCGATGTCTATACCCTGCGGCAGCTTTTTTTTCAAAAATGGAGCGAGAAGATTTCCAATGACAACCGGATTTTGATCGGGAACGAGGCGACACGACAACTTTGCTCGCGCCTGTGCCGGGATAATCGTTTTGACGCCAGCCCCAGTGTAACCGCTTTCAAGTCCGTTAATCTCAAGCGTTGGTCGAATCCAGTTAGACTCAACAAGTGAATACCCTTCTTCAGAGGCAAAAGCGCCCACTTTTAAAGCCGCTGCACTTGCTTTAACGTCTGGATCAAAGTCAAGTGCTGTCTTTTCTTCTGCAGACAGCAGGCGAACATCGTCATAAAACCCTGGAACAGCAATATGGCCCTGCTGATCAAAACAAGCACTTAACGCCTTAATCAGTGCGCGAGCGGGGTTAAGGACAACACCGCCAAAACAACCGGAATGTAAATCTGCTGCGCTATTGCGGCAAGTGATTTCAAGCGACATGAGCCCTCTCACGCCGAGCGTCACAGCAGGCTGGTCTTGAGCTGGCATCTCACAGTCAACAATGAATACGTGATCTGCCTTAAGTTCTTGTTTCTTCTCCTTCAGCACCGCTGCAAACCCGGGGCTACCCATTTCTTCCTCGCCCTCAATCACAATCTTTAGATTCAGCTGGCTTGTTCCAGCATGCTCTAAAAAAGCAGCCAGAGCTGCTATGACATAAAAGCATTGCCCCTTGTTATCAATAGCCCCTCGCGCATAAATTTTTCCGGCGCGAACTGTCGGGTCAAACGGGCCAGTTATCCACTCATCGATAGGATCGACAGGTTGAACGTCGTAGTGTTGATAAAACAAGAGCGTAGGACGTGTTGGCCCTGCACCCAAAGAAGAAGCAAACAGCGTGGGATGACCGGTAGTTTCCCATGTCTCAACAGCAAATCCACGCTCTTGCAAATACGAGCTGAGCCACTCTTTACAGCGGACAACGTCCTCGCGATAAGCTGGATCAGTGCTCACACTTGGAAAGCGCAAGAAACTTGAAAACTCGCTTAAAAGCGTTTGTTTTTTTTTGTCAAACCAAAGGCTATAACGATCCAACATTGAATCCCTCTTGCCTAGCCCGCATTTCTCACAAGCTCTGCTAAAAAGCTTAAGTAAGCAAGATGTTTTTCGAGATTTCTAATTGAGATCTTGCAGGGAATGGTTGTAACCATTTCCAAAGAGCTCCTTGGAATACTCGGAAAACAGAGGCTCCAAATTTTTCCAGAGCCTTGTGAGAAATGCGGGCTAGCTTCATTCGAATAAGCTAATGATAGGCCAAGTAGTCTACCATAGACCGTTTTAGCAGCAAGAATCAAGAAGAAAAACCGCAATTGTCAAGAGTCTCTCCAAAAGCCTTGTCTTGGTTTAATCTAATGTGAGTTCGATATAAAGGCTTTATGAGAAGATGTAGATTTTTGATGAGATTCTCAAAAAAACGGCGAAAGAAATAACCAAAGAGGCTCTCCCGCAAAAATCGCTTTCGAAGAAAGTTTTGCGGGGAGCATCCAAAGTGCTATTTTCGAACCATTTTCTTGGAAAGATCACAAAAAGATAGGTCTTATCATAGAAGCCTTGTTAATCTAAGTAACTTTCCGCATCTTTAATCAAGTAAGAAATAAGATCACGATCCCCTTTATAAGACATTTCGACATTCATTTTCCCGTTGCGAGATGGCTCGCTACAAGTAATCAAAATGTAAGAGGAAGAATCACCGACAAACATCTTCTTTAGCTGTTCGTGTTTTGAGTCTTCAAAAACTTTTGACATATATCTCTAAGAGCTGTTTTACCTCTACACAAAGGTGATCTCATAAACGCTCTTTAATATCCAATTAAATTTGATTTTAAACCCAATTTGGGTAAAAAAAGCTCGTGAACCTTTTGCTCCAGCCCATTTTTTGCAGATTGATTCGTCTCGGGTATATACCCAAGCCGATTCAAAGTGCAAAAATTTCGCCGAGTTTGACGGTCTCTTTTGACCGATTTTTCCCTGGGTTTTATCCACCTGCCGGATAAGAACCCAGGAAAAAAGTCGATCAAAATAGCCGCGCCAAATCACCGACCTTTTTGCATTTTGAATCGGCTTGGGTATATAGTGCTTCCAGCTCAAAGAGTCCAAGTTTTGATCAGAAGGGTATTTGTTTGAAATGGAATATCACGGCGCCGCTGCTCCTTAAAACAAAGGTGCTCTGTGAACTCGGTTGCGAATTGATGCGTGTCGTCTTCGGAAAGTTCCGATAAATAAGAAACCCAGGTCATCACCCACTCATAACACTCTTTTGGCGTTCTGAAACTATAGGCCTTCGTGTCTAGCCCAATCTGACCTATTGAGAATCCGAGTTGCTGCAGGATTGCTTGCGCTCGGTCGAGCGACAGAGGAAAAAACTTATTCTCAATAGGAAAAGTGGACCGCCAAGGTGTCCGATTTAAGACGTCGAGAAGCACCGGATGTATCCGTGATGCCATCCGAATGAGAACTTTTCCCTCTGGGGCAAGAGCAGATTTGATCTGCTCAAAAGCTTCCAACTGGTTTTTGACAAAGTGAAGTGCGTGAAAGCTCGTGATGAGGTCAAAAGGCTCATCGAATTGAAACGTTTCCGCTCGATGATGAACAAACTCCAAATTGGGAATGTCTTTATAGTCGGCAACCGCTTCACCGAGCATTTGCTGTGATGGATCGATCCCAATGACTTTTCCGTGTGGCAATCGGTCGGCCATCCATTTAGAAATATTTCCCGTGCCACAGCCGATATCTAAAACGCGCTTAATTCCATTGAATGGAAATTCTTTGAGAAACTTAAGCGCAGCTGTTTCTTGAAAAACGCTATATTTTTTGTAATAAACACCGTTCCAAAAATCTTTCATAATGACTCCAAACCGTCAATGCGAACGTTCAACTCAGTTTGCTTGAGCCTAAAACCGCTTTCTCGTCATCTCGAAGTTGCGCTATCTTTTAAACCCAAGGTTTATTGAGGTTTCCCGCAAAATTTCCCTTCAAGTCAAAATCATCAAATTTCCCTTCAAAAGCGATTTTTGCGAGGGCTTCTATTTTATGATGATTTATCATAAGCACACCTTGGTGTTTTAACTCATTTCAGCCAATTCCTTCAAGGAACATTTGTGTTGCGATCATCGTTAGCAATAATCCCATCAGTTTCTCACAAGCCACTGTGCCTCGCTGTCCGAGGATTCGCTTAATATAAGGAGCTGAGACTAAAATGACGGTCGTTAGAGCCCATGCGAGGCAAATAGCGGCAATTAAAGTCATCCTCGACTCTTGATTTGAGTAAATGATCACAGCAGCTAAAACAGAAGGGCCGGCAATCAGTGGAATCGCTAAGGGGACAATAAAAGGATCGCCATCTTCAAAAGAGTCAGTATAAGCGTTTTTTTTCTGTGGAAAGATCATTTTTAATGCAATGAGAAAAAGAATAATCCCTCCGGCGACCATAATTGCTCGCTGGTCGATATGAAGAATAACAAGCAAATGATTGCCCAAAAAACTAAACAGAATAATAATCCCGAGTGCGATGAGCAGTTCGCGGATGATAATCAACCGCTGTCTTTTTGGCGGAACATTTTTAAGACAAGCGATATAAACGGGGATATTGCCGATGGGATCCATCAGCAAAAAAAGCGAAAAAGAAAGCGAAAAAAGGGTTGTGAACTCCATGATCTCATTATAGCAATTGGAAAATTTTTTCCCCGTTAAAACCCAAGCTCTTTGAAAAAATCCTGATACAACTTGGGTTGTAACCCATGAGACTATCCTGGAGAGTCTTTTGGAATGTTCGGAGAAACAGATGATCCAAGATTCCCCGGAGTCTTGTGAGAAATGCGGGCTAAGGTTGTTTCTAACTTAAAAGTCTTGATTGCGCGGCTAAAACTGCGGGCATGAGCCTTACTCAAAGGAGTTAAGAAAAGAAGAAGTTCATTGTTTTTTTTAAAAGCTTTGCGCGTCCAGTTCGCCGACCCTAAGATAAGCGTGTCGCTATCAACTAGAGCCCATTTGTGGTGAAAAAGAGCAAGGCCCTGGCTTATGCTGACGGGGATTTGAGCTGCACGCAGTTTGGCAACCGCTTTTTTAGAAGCGGCGCGAGCCGTATATTGATCGAGAAAAAGTTGAATCTGAATCCCGCGTTGATGCAATGCAATGAGCTTATCGACAAGAGCGGGATGGGTCAAGGTAAAAAGAGCGATTGATACGCGGTGCTTGGCTTGGTCTAGCGTTTCTAGTAGTTTTTTAAGCGCTTGACCTCCTCCCTGAGGAAGAATAAACAAATCGAGCTGCTGCTTGTTTAGGCGTTGTTGATAATGAGAGAGCCGCTCGTATTTTAGCGAGCTGGCTAATCCAGGAGCGTAGAGGCCTAAAAGGCAGTTATCGTGCATGAGCAGCGAGGAAGAGGTGAGGTTAGTACTGCCAAAAAATAATAGGGTATCGTCAGTGATCAGCAGCTTTTCATGCATGAGGCCTTTGTTTTTCTTAGGATGGCAGTGGAAGTTTGCCCTTTCTTGGCGGTGAAGCTGTCGGTTAATAGAGTGATGGTAAACGAGATCGACTCTTACTCCAGCAGCAGCTTTTTTTTTGAGCATAGCTAAAACTTCTTTGTCGCTAATGCCATAACTGCAAATCCAAATCGAATGTTGGGCTTTTCGAATCGCTCGGAGCAAGGTGAGTTTAAGATCATCTCGTTTCGGCGTTGCGTAAAAAATCAGGGGTTCAGCTTCTGATGGGAGGGGAGTTAAAAGGGCGTAGAAGGCGATGATACCGGCTAGCGAAAAAAGAGAAACCAGAAAAAAGAAAATTTTCACAGGTCGCTTTATCTCAAAACGCGTCCTATTGCGATTCATCCAATATTTCCTTTTTCCAAAGCCAAGGTAGGAGACAACTTGGTTTTAAACTTTTACACCGCGAGCTCGTAGCTGGCTTACGACTTTGGCAAGCCCTACTTTGTGGATTGTGCGCATAGCGTTTGCTGAGAGTCTGAGCTTGATCATCCGGTTTTCCTCGGCAAAGTAAAAGCGCTTTTTCATGAGATTAGGGAGAAAGCGGCGCTTGACCGTTCCTGTGATGTTAAGGCCAATTCCCTTTTTCTTTTTTGCAATTCCACGGATTGAGTGGCTTTTACCCCGTCTTGGGCGCTTGCCAGTCACTTGACAATTTTTTGACATGATCATACCCCGTCATTCGCGCCACCTTGCGTAAAAATAAAGACTTGTTTTGTCTACCCTTACGTTAAACTGGCATTTGATTCAATCGATATATAGCGAAGACGATTCAAAGTGCAAAAATCTCGCCGAATTTGACGGGCCCTTTTGACCGATTTTTCCCTGGGTTTTATCCACCTGCCGGATAAGAAACCAGGGAAAAGTCGATTAAAATAGCTGCGCCAAATCATCGACTTTTTTGCATTTTGAATCGCGACGAGTATAGAATAAAGGGCGATTCAATTTTTTTCAAGGGCGCGAAAATAATTGTAAGCGCAACGTGATAATGTCACCCTAAGAGGCTCCTACGCAAAATTCCACTTCGAGTGAAATCCGCGCTTTTGTCCTTGAGAGCTGCTTTTGGTAAATTGCCTATCCTTAGCGGGATATGTCAATTTACCAAAAGCAGCTCTCAAGTCAAAATCATCAAATTTCCCTGCGAAAGCGATTTTTGCGTAGGAGCCTCGAAAGAGAAAGTCGGAATAGATATAGGGCCGTCTACGATTGCGATTGTCTCCAAAAGCCAGCCCTTTCTTAACCCGTATTTCTCACAAAACTCCGGGGAATCTTGGGCTTATTGAGGGTAAGCTCGTAAAGCATTTGTAAAACGAGTGTTTTCTGGGGTAATATCGCTCGCTTTTTTAGCAGAGTATTGCGCAATCTCTGCTTGTATTTTAGCTTGTTGATCTGATGCTTGTATAGGGGGCTGGTTATCGAGAAAGTTGGCAACTTGTATGTAAAATGAAGTGAATTGGATTAACTGGTAAAGTTCTTGCCACGCTTTTAATCCTTCTTGTAATCTTTGTTGGGTGGCAAATGTAAGGATGGCAAGGTTGTCGTCGAATATCCGAAAATCTTTTTTTTCTTTGTCGGCCTGTATCAGAATAATGTGATTAAGCTGACCTTTTTTTCCTGTTGCTTTGATTAAAAAGAGCGTGTGATCTTTGTAGCCTTGCTGTATCAAGTTGATATCGAGTTTTGGGTATTGGATTTCTTTGGATAAAACGATCCGATAATTCTTTTTTAAATATTCCTTAATTTGGGTTTTTCTATTTTTATTTGCACTAGAAATCTCTTTCCTCAAGTTAACAAAGCTTGTATTGATAAGATATTTTCTTATTTCTTTTATTTCTTCAGTTGAAAAATAATCTACTTTTTTGTCTAAATTAAAATTGTTCATCACAAGATCAACCATGAATCTATGTATATCAAATTTTCCATCATTAACATAGTTAAACTCGCTAGATAAATAAGAAGCTAATACTTTAAA
>JBCCHO010000065.1:0-10008 GCA_039028715.1 Chlamydiota bacterium
GATCAATTTAAGTTTTATCCAATCATTCTTTTTTACTCTCTTTATCTAATATAACTTGTGTGTAATTGTCAGTCCTTTAGGTGTGTTTTTTACCAGGTCTTTTATCTAGAGTTTTCGAGCTAAACTTGTAAAGAAATTACGATGAAAAAGCCCTGGTAAAACCCACACCTAAAGGACTGACAATTACCCACAAGTTATCTTAGATACAGAGAGTAAAAAAGTATGATTGGAGAAAACTTTCATTGATCGATGAATTTCCACTCATTAACTTCGTCTAAAATAACTTGTGGGTAATTGTCAGACCTAAAGGAGTGGGATGTAACGCTCACCAATTTCTTGATAGATTAATCAAAAACTTGCTATAATTTTAGCTATGAAAAAATGATTGCGCAAGGAATTTTTGTTTAGATTGAAGCCGAACGTCGACATCAAGCCACGGCTTGCAAACTATGTGGGAGCTGGTCATTTCCTATGGAACAAAGTGCTCGCTCTGAATCTTACTCGCCTAGAAAACAAGCAAAACCTTCTTTGATGAGCTTTTGGCTCACTTTGTGGAAGCAGTCAGCAGAATATGGATTCTTGAAAGAGCGTTTAAAGACGCCTTCGACAAAAAAACAACCATTGAAGCGCATTCCAAAATTCAAACGGAAAGGAATGCCTGATACCCTTCGCTATCCGCAAGGGTTCAAGCTTGACGAGAGAAATAGGAGAGTTTTTCTTCCCAAGATTGGATGGGTTGGCTACAGGAAAAGCCGCTCGATCAAGGGCGCTCCAAAAAACATCACTCTCTCTCGGAAAGGGAAATACTGGTACATCTCCGTCCAGACAGAATATGAAAAAGAAATCCCATTACCCTCCTACTCGATATTTTAGGTGGTGAATGTAAACCCAAGCCCGCGTCTGATGATAGTTCATCTAAAATCCTCTGAGAACTACTTTTTGTAAATTGCCTATCCTTAGCAGGATATGTCAATTTACCAAAAGCAGTTCTCAAGTCAAAATCATCAAATTTCCCTTCGAAAGCGATTTTTTCGGGGAGCCTCGAATGAAAGAGGATTGGACGTAGACCACACAAACATTTATCGATGGGTTCAGAGATACGCGAATGAAATCAAGAAGAGGGTGAAACCTTACCGAGCTGTTGACTCTGAGATTAAGACTTTAGATTTTTACCTGAGTGAGACTCGGGATGCAAAAGCGGCGGAAATTTTCTTCAAAAAAGTTGGGCAAACTTGGCGACCCTACCCCGGATTTCTCACAAGCTTTGCAGAGCTTGTGAGAAATCCGGGCTAAGCCATCATCAGACATAACTTGGGTTAAAAGTTAAAGTAGCAATGAGTAAGGAGCTGGCAGCGGCGATATAAATTGTCCAGATGTCGTATTCGCCTACTAAGCCGCCAAATAGAGGGGCAAAGATCATTGATATAGCTGCAACCGATTGGGCTATACCCAACATTTTTCCCTGAAGAGAAATAGGAGTCCGAGAAGAAATCAAAGTAAGGCAGTTTGTCCAAGTCAGTGAGGCGCCGAGGGTCCCGATTAGGATCAGGTGAAAAAAGAAAAGTAATGAGCGGGCTTGTGACACGATAAAAAGGCACAGTGTAGAGAGAATAAGTCCAGATAGAATCAGAGAAGTTGATTGGAAACGGGCGAGAAAAAAGCGGTTAACTAAGGTGTTACTGAAACACCATGTCACTCCTAGTCCGATAAATGTAAGTGCAATGATGATTTTTTTTGCCGAAAAATGTTCAATAAGTAACGTAGGCAGAAACTGCAAGGTCAAAGTCCAACCAAGCATGAAAAAGAAAAAAGTGATGTAAAGAGCTCCGAGCTTTTTTGTTTTTAATATGCAAGTAATTTGTTTACAGTGCTTTGCCATACCATTGATTGGGCTTTGTAAAGCTGCTTTTGTTTCGGTAAAGTAAAGCAAAAGGATTGCTATGTTGATAAAAACAAGGGCTCCCGTCAAATAAAAGGGAAGTGCTGAGCTAAAAAGAGAGTCGAGATGAGAGTCAGATAAGAGCCCTCCTAGAATGATGGCGATCACGAATCCAGCCCCAGAAAAAGTAGCGACTAGGCCAAAGTTTTTTGCTCTTTGTTTTGGGTAATAAGAAAGATCAGCAAGGCTTACAAGACAAAGAAGAAGGTTTCCTGCAAAGAATCCAGTGACTAAACGGCTACAGAGAAGTAGCGGATAACTCAGCTGCTCCATAGCAAAAGCCGAAAGAAAAAAGCCAATCAACTCACCAACCAAAGCAATCAAAAAAGCCTTCTTTCTCGTCATTGTATCTGCTAAGTTTCCGATAAAAGGGCCTCCGAAAAACTGTGCTAGAGGGAAGGAGGCAATTAAGAGAGCGAGAAAAAGAAGGCGGGTAGAGGGGGAAAAATGAGCGGGAAGCAGCGAGTAGATGGGTTTAAGAATAAGAGGTGTAAAGAGAGGGTAAACGACAGCTAGCGCCAGGTTGTCGACAAAAAGAATGGCTAAAAGAGCAATCCGCGAACGCTGTTGTTGTTGCGTTAGTTCTTGCTTTAACCCAAGTTGTGTTTGATGACGACTCATTTAAAATTCTCTTTTTCCACCTGCCGGAGGGTTGAATTTTCACCTACTTTATTCAAGTATATTAAAAATTCAACCCTCTGGCAGGTACAAAAACAGAAATTGATCTGAGCAATTATACGACCCAACTTGGGTTAAAAGCCCTCTTGCTGAAGATGGTTATGGTAAAACCAAGCCTTTCCTTTTGGTGGCTACTGTTGAAGCGAGAACCAGCAGCCAGCAGCTGTTTTACAGACATGCTGGCATCATTGTCTTTATTTGGTCTCTATTGAGCTCGAAGAAGTTTCTTCTCGCAGGCGATAGCCGACACCTCTGACTGTTTCGATCCAATTAAAATTGGGGCCGAGCTTTTTGCGCAGCGCAGCAATATGAACATCAATGTTTCGATCAACGATAAAAGCATCGTCATTATGAATATCGTCTAACAGTTGATTGCGAGTGAGTACCTTGCCTCGATTCAAGAGCAGGCGTTTTAAGATTCCGAATTCTGATAAAGTAATCGTAAAAATCATATCTTTTTTTTGTAATAAATAGCGATCGATATCGAGAATAAATTCACCAAAGAAAAGCATTTTTGACTGTTTTTCGGGCTCCTTTTTCCGCCTTAGAACCGCTTTAATACGCGAAAAGAGAATTTTCGGAGAAAATGGCTTGGAAATATAGTCATCAGCTCCAAGCTCGAGTCCAAGAATCACATCGATTTCTTCGTTTTTAGCGCTTAAAATAATAATCGGGGTGCTTTTTAGCTCAGGGTGATTTTTGATTTTGCGGCAGACATCAAAGCCGTTTTGTCCGGGAAGCATTACATCCAAAATCACGAGATCAGGCTTTTCCCGTTCAATAGCGCGCAAGCCATTAAGCCCATCTACTTCGACATGGAGCCTGTATCCAAGTAGCTCCGCTTGGAGTTTAATCAGAGCGGCAATATCTTCTTCATCTTCTATGAGTAAAATGCGTTTTTTTTGCGCCATTTAAATTCCTCCTTAGCCTCTACTTGCATGTGTTGATTTGGATACCGGGCTTATTGCTGAAGTCTTTCGTTTTATATCCTCCTTTTTACCTAAATGCGTTTTCATCTTCAAGCTTCTAATCAAATGTTATGATTCAAAGTGAGAAAATATGGACGATTTGGCGTGGCTATTTTGATCGACTTGTTTCTGGGCTCTTATCCGTCAGGTAGAAAAAACCCAACGAAAACGCCCCAAAAAGATTACTCTTTTTGAGCCGTGTTTTCTCTGGGGAGTTTAATTTTCTGGCCGGGCATAATGCGGTCGTTTAATAATTGATTGTATTCTTTGATTTCCTCGACAGAAAAGTTAAATTGACGGGCAATTTTTCCTAACGAGTCTCCAGATTTAACAACATAAACATCCGCAGGTTCAGCAGCAAGAGCGGCGATTTTTGCTTTCAATGCAATAATTTCTTGGAGTTGGTTTTGTTGGAACTTCATCGCTGTTTCAATTTCAGCGATTTTCATTTTATACTGCGATAGTGCGGTGGTTGTTCCGTTGGCATGAGAGCTAAGTTGCCTGATATCATGGGCAATCTGCTCTTGCTTGACAGAGAGGTCTTGTAGTTTTTCATTCAGGTGCTCTAGCTGGTCGAGAAAAGATTGGAGTTTGCCTTGTTTGAGGTGAGCAACTTGGTCTTTTAGTGTTGCCGCTATTTGTCCCTGGTCAATGAGCTTGCCCTCTAAAATATGATGTTCGATTTCATATGTATTAAGGTCGTGTTTGAGCTCTTCGACGTCGGTGCGCACTTTATGGAGGCTCAGCTCAAGTTGGTGCTTTTCCTCTTTTGGCGAGGAGGTGATTAAAGAGCAGCCCGAAAAGCAAGACACGAAAAGTAGGAGAGCTAGAGGGTGGGAAAATCGCTGTTTTTTCATCGTTAATATCGAAAGTTAGGGTTATCGGCTTATCTTCTGCAAGATAAGAAACAATCACGTGAAACCTTTTGCCGCTCAAAGGGGGCATACTGCTTTCAGCTTAATCAAAGCGGTACAATCTCGCCAACTTTGTCGGCTTGAGTATAGAAGTTCGCGTGTGATCTGCTCTTAATTTTGCAAAGGCCGCTGGTTATTTTCAAATAGTTTAAACATGACGCGTCGGTTTTTTGCCCAAGCTTCTGTTGTGTGTCCTGAGTCAAGCGGCAGTTCTTTTCCAAACGACACTGTGAAGACGCGATTGGGATCTACGCCAAGCTTGACAAGCGCAGCGCGCACGCTATTTGCGCGCCGAGTGCCGAGAGCGAGGTTGTAGTCTTCAGAGGCGCGTTCGTCGCAATGTCCTTCGACAAAAACGTAAAGCTCCTGATGGGTCGCCATATAGTGAGCAATTTTGGCGATAATTTGATGCTCTTCTGTTCTCAAAGCGTGAGAGTCGGTGGCAAAGCGAAGAGTTCGAAATAGAGATAGCAGCGGGCCTTTGGGAGCTGTAAAATCTTTAATGCCGGGAATATTACCGCCCAAAGCTCCTGGATCGTCCTTAGGAGCGGGAACGGTGAATTCTGTTTTTAGAGCTTGGATATCGTCATCATGGTAGGGAATATATTCTTCTTCAATAGGGGCTGTGAAGTCATCTTCAGATTCGACCATGCGCGAGTCGATGTCTTTTCGCCATAATAGCCTTGCTTTGCGGTGAAGGCGGCGGCCGACAGTTTTTGTGTCTTCCCAAATAGCTCCTGAAGAATGGGTGCATCCCGATAGCATTAGTCCCCATCCGATGATTAGAAAAAGTAAGGGTTTGCTCATTGTCTCCTCATTTTTGTTCGCTGGGACTCCAATGTGGATAGTGATAATTCCCAGGCCCCTTTGTAATTTGCATTGCTTTTCTTTGTTTTAAATTAATGACAAATAATTCTGAAGAAGAATCAACCGTATGAAAGACAATGTGCAAACTGTTTGGAGCAAAACTTGGATTTTCTTTGTGATAATTGCCATCAGTTAATTGAATTTCTTCATTTGTCATAAAATCATAAACCATAATTTGTCGGACGCCATTGATTTTAGCACTGTAGGCTAATTTTGTGCCATCGGGTGACCAACAGGGACTGGTATTTTCTCTATACTTTTTTGTCAAACAATGCAAGCGAGGCTTTCTGTGCCGGTGGGGGTAAGGGGTATCAATGAGATAAATCTGTGGGGTGCCTTTTTTATCCGACACAAAAGCAATTTGGTTGCCATCGGGGCTGAACGTAGGAGAAGCTTGAACAGAGTAGGGAAAAGAGTAAACTTGAATCGGTTTCCCTACTGGGCCGTGATGAATGTTAAGTGGTTGAATGAAAAGGTCAGCCCTACCGCTGGCATCAGAAATAAACGCCATCAAGTGCCCTTGCCGGGAAATAGTCGGTAGTAACTGGTTACCGCGCAGAGAAATTAAAGGGGCTCCTTTAGAGGAGGAAAAAAGCGCGCTGTAAATTTTTGAGGGGCCTTGTTTGTAATTGACATAGAAAAATCGGTTTCGGGTGAATTTTCCTGCAATAGGAAAAGAATGAGGGGAAATACAATAGTTTTTTTCTGCTGTGATTTGACGTTGATTATGACCATCATAGTCAGTTTCCCAAATTTCTGATTCAAAATCACCTTTTTTTCCGCCTTTTTTGGGGTGTTTGACGGCGTATAAGATTTTTGCTGAGGCAATTCCCTCTATTCCGGTGATTTCTTTGCAAATATGATCGGCAATTTTGTGGATAATGCGTCGGTCAGTGTTTAGAGTGCCGTTGAGTGTGAACGAGGGAAGAGTGGATGTTAAGCCCGTCTTTACGGTTAGAACTTCGGTGCTCAAGGTGTAGCTATCGAAAGTTGTTCTTATTGCGAAATCACTTTTATTTCCCTTCCAAAAAAGAGGAAGAAAGCGTTCTCTTCCCGCGAGCTCTTGCTCGGCTGCTTTGCTCTGGGGCTGAACAAAGGTGACTCCATTTTGACTTAGGTCAAAGAGCAGAACATCGCGCAGCTGCTGTAAATAGGAAGGAGCGAGCGAAGAGCGTGCAGCTAAAAACTCACCGACGTAAATAGCGTTTAGTGCGCACTCGGTTTGCAGCGGAACAACGAGCTGAGCTTTGCTCGGATCACTTGGTTTACCAAGGGGTGCCAGTTGAGCGTGGATAGAGGTAAAAAAAGGGAAAAAAAGAACAAGAATCGAGCTAATCTTCATTGCAAAAGGTCAATGTCCATGTTTTTTGCCCCTCTTGAGCCATCGGAAAGGCAAGAAGAGGGAGGTGGTGTTTTAAATAACTGGCATTTACTTCGCTTTCCGATGCCAGAATTTTCATTTTTTTTAGCTTCCCACTAGCCAAGGTCATTTCAACCGTTACATCTCCATATTCTGGGAGCTTAAGATGGCGTTTCAGGTAGAAGATAAGCGGGTCTTCTGTGAGCTTTTGCTCTTGGCTTGTCTGTGGTTGATCGACTTGTAGCGTTCCAAGAGAATTAGGGATATCTAGTGGCAAATCTGGCTCTATTTTAGACTGAAGGGGAGCTATTTTAGCAAGAGCTTCGCCGATTTCTTGCAAAACTTGTTGATTTTGGCGCTTGACCGGGGGCTTTTTCTTTTTTAATCGCGGTGGCGTTCCTTGTTGCGCTCGTTTGGCTCGTTGCTCAGAGTATAAAGGCTTTTTGTGTTGAGGAGGAGCCGAAGGTGGTGGTGGTGGTTTATATGTTCGAATAGCAAGCGGCTTGTAAACCGGCTTGACATGGTAGGGCTTCATCTTAGGGTACAGAATAAACGCTAGGTGAGCAGTAAGTACGGCAAAACAAATACCTGTGATCAGTGGATTCTTTTTAATCCACTGAGCCACTTTTTTGCGCTGAGTGTTATATTGTATTTCCATGCACTGGCTTTAATTGGGGTCTAAGATAATATCCATTGCTTCAAATCCCGCAATTTCAACTTTATTTTTGATGTACTGATAGGTTCCAAAGCAGGCGGCTTTATCGTGGAAAAGCTGGACTGTTGTTTTTTGAGGAAACTGTTGGCGCTTTTTTTTTAAATGGGCGAGTAGGTTTGCGGCATCAACAGACTGCCCATTGACTTGGATCGAATTGTCAGCGTAAACATAAATTTTAACTGCGTCGGCAGGTTGCATTGGTGGGGGCGCCTCTTTTTTTCCACTCGCTAATTGAATTCGGTCGAACTGAACCAGTGGAGCGATCAGGATGAACATGATTAGAACGACAAAGACAACGTCAATAAGAGGGGTCAGGTTGACTGACTGTTCTTGTGATGCGCTGTCATCATCATTAAGTAGCGATGATCTTCTCATTATTGAATATCTACTTTTCGATATTGAAGCTCAACTGTCGATAATAGAAAATGGCTAAAATCGCGCATATCAATGGCAAATCGGCGATTGAGGTTCTTAATATAATTAAACGCGATTAAAGCGGGAATGGCAATCAAAAGACCGAGAACTGTTGTTGTTAATGCTGTAGAAAGACCACCGAGAATCACCGCATTAGAAGAAGATCCTCGGTTGAGTTGGAGCTCGCCAAAAGTGACCAAAATGCCCCAAACAGTTCCCAATAGCCCGAGAAACGGGGCAAGTTTTTCTGTTGTCGATAAAATGAACAAATTGTGTTCGAGCTTTTCTCGCTGCTTGGTCATTGTCGCTTGCAGGTGGGCATCGAGCATTTCAACATCTGTGCGCGATAAGTAGTTGCGTTGAGGATTTTTTTCTTGAGGCGTTAGCGAAAAGTAATTGTTTTTGTCGAGCAGCTCAACAGCTTTTTTTTTGAGTGCGGAATAAAGGGTGAAGTAAGGATAGGGAAAAGTCCCGAGCTTGCTTTGTTTGGGAAGGGAAATATCTAAGTTAAGCAAAGAGTCCTTGTTCCGCTCAATTGCCCGCTTAAAGTACTTGGCCTGCCTTCTAACGTGACCCATCAGCCAGATTTTATAAATTAAAAAAGACCAGCAAATGAGTGACAAAGCAAAAAGAGCAAAAAAAATCAACTTTCCGAAAAAGTCAGCTTGAGCAAATGCTTGAAAAAAATTTCCCATAATACCTCGTGATCCAATTAATCGATGAAGGCGGCCAAAGCTTTACTGCCAAAAGTGTGGAGCGCCGATTGCTTTGAGTCAGAACATTGATAGTATACGAACCATGGTTCAAAAGTCGACTGCTGGTTATCATTATACCTAACCTGCATTTTTTACCAGACTCAGGCGGGAAAGCTTAAAAACCAAGTTGTGGGGCATAATTGCTCAGATAAGAGACTCCTGCGCAAAAATCGCTTTCGCAGGGAATTTTGCGCAGGAGCCTCATAAATGTTCTGTTTTTTTTACCTGCCCGAGGCTTGAATTTTTAGCATACTTGAATAAAGTAGGTGAAAATGCAAGCCTCTGGTAGGTGGAAAAAGAGAACTTTAGATGAGCGATTATACGACACAACTTGGGTTTAAAACCCAACTGGAGACGGGATGTTTTTTGATTCTCATGCGCACTTAACCTGCGACTCTGTTTATAACGATTTACCTGGAATTTTAGAGCGCGCGACAGCGGTGCAGGTCGATCGCATGGTCAACATTTGTACAGATAAGGTGACATTAGAGCGGGGGTTAACGCTTGCAGAGAAAGACCGGCGTGTTGTCAATGCTGGTGCAACGACACCGCATGATGTAGAAAAAGAAGGCGGTCTTTACTTTTCTCTTTTTGAGCTCGCCGCTAAGCAAAAGAAGCTAGTCGCAGTGGGTGAAACGGGGCTTGACTATCACTACAAGCACTCTCCAATTGTGATTCAACAGGCGTTTTTGCGCCGCTATCTCGCGCTCGCGCTTGAATGTGAGCTGCCGGCTATTTTTCACTGTCGCGATGCGTTTAGCGATTTATTTTCGATCACAGATACGGATTATAAAATAGACAATAAGCATGGGCGCGCTTTAATGCACTGTTTTACCGGAACAATGAGCGAAGCAGAGCAGGCGCTCAATCGAGGGTGGATGATTTCGTTTAGCGGCATTATCACGTTTAAGCGGTCAGTAGAGTTAAGAGAAGTTGTAAAAGAAACGCCTTTAGTGCAACTGCTCATTGAAACCGATACGCCTTACCTCGCGCCGCAGAAACAGCGCGGGAAACAAAACGAGCCGGGGTTTATTCGCGAAACAGCGCAACTCGTTGCCGATGTCAAAGGGATCTCTTTAAGCGAAGTTGCGGCAGCAACGACAAGAAATGCTGAGAAATTTTTTCAATGTTGACTGCGGTTGCGATCGAAAAGTTGACTGTCAAATCACCGTTTATCAAAATTAGAGCGCAAAACGCCTTTCTTCAGGCCTGGGAGAATATCAATAAAGAGGGGTGAGCTTAGAGAGGACACACGGTAATCCTCATCCCGTTTGGGGGATTGAGATGAAAGTGTGCCTTGTGTATAATTATTTGAAAGTTCGCTCACAAGCATGTGGTCTTTTCGACGGGATGCTGTAGCTTGCGAACCAAACGTATCTACGTATCCCTTTTGGGAGA
>JBCCHO010000066.1:0-9905 GCA_039028715.1 Chlamydiota bacterium
CGGCTCGGGTATATACTCCTTCCGGTTCAAACGCACCCAAGAAAACTGATTTAAAGCCTCTAGATCGTATTTTTTCTTTGAGGGCCCAGCTTGATCTCTTTTGCCTCTAAAATAAGGTCTTCAAATTGATAATCATTATAAGCTTTATCAGCATAGATCCGAGATTTGTTTTCTAAATCAAAAGAAAAATATTTAAGTCCTTGTACATCACTTACTGATCCTGGAGTAAAGTGAAATTCTATGGGCACACCTTCCAAATTAACTAACATATGAACTTTAATTCAAAAGAAATAAGATTTTTTAGAAGATGTATAACCTCTATAAATCTCTCCTTAGCCATTGATAGTGAAAAATGGGACAAGCAGGATTTGAACCTGCGACCAACGAATTATGAGTTCGCTGCTCTAACCAACTGAGCTATTGTCCCTTTTTTAGAGCCACTAAGCCACATTTCTCATTAGGTTCTGGAAAAATTTGGAGCGCCTTTTTTTGAGTACTTTCAAAAGCAGCTTGGCGAACTTTTTAGCAGAGCTGATGAGAAAAGCGACCTAGCAGGATTGTAATCGGTCGCCCAATTTCCTTCCACGGTTATCTAGCCTGCGTTTCTCGCCAGATTTCTTCGGAAATTTAGAGCGGTCTCAAGCGAGGGAAGCCAGCAGGCTAGCAAGAGGGAGTTTTGATTGCGGCAATTTCTAACAAAACAAAGTATAAATAGGCGTGAATATTTTCTACTGTCAGCTCGCGATAGGCAAATAAGGCGCTTGCTTCGGCAATTTTTCTGACCTCATCATCGTGATTGTTAGCCCAAGCGATCTTTTCAAGTAAGTCGCTAAAATCACCTTGGCAAGGAACATAATGAATGCCGGGCTTTAATGCTCCATAGTACCATTGCGTAAAAAAGCTTGCCTGCTTGAATGGAACCGAATTAGAACGCAAAATCCAGTAGTAGCGCGAGTACCCAGAAGCATTACCGTCGACATCAATGAGATATTTATACTGCAAAGCATCTTCTGGCGATATAAATCCTCCTACTAGCGAAGTATTAGCTTGCATCTCTGGATTAGCCTGCGCTTCTGGTCCAAGGGCGTGAAAATAAGCGTTTATGGCGTGAGGTGCTTCTTTAGATAAAAAGACTAACCTGGCACGAGGAAGAGATCTCCAGTCAGGCTGAGAAAAGTCGCCGCCCGTTGTCGCTCCGCGCCAGAAAGCGCTATTTTTCTTTTTGTCCCACGGATAGCGCTCGCACATCCGATCGAGCCGTTCATCAAGCGCTTGATAACCCGCTAACATTTCATAATCGGGAATGGTAATTGAGAACGGGCAATTTTTTGGCCGACAAAATGTTAAAACAGGTTCAGGCAACTCGCTCCAAAATGCATCATCCGATGAGAGAAAAAATTCCATGTCGGGCAACGGAACCACTGCCAGAATACGATAAATCGCAGCGGTAACTGCTTCGGCCCGGCGATCTGGATGATTAAAAGATTTAAAATAGAGCTTCCCTCGATCAATTTTGTACTTTGTGATCGATCGATGAGATAAAAGAATGCTTTCAATCTGCGCTCTGTCCACCACTGCTAGAAAACCGCGGTGATAATGGTCAAAGGCAACTTTCAATTGATCAGTAATCCACGAAGGCGGAGACTGAATCGCAACGAGAAACGCCTTTAAGTCGGGCAACTGGCAATAGACTTTTCTCGATGAAGGCTCAAAGTGGCCGCCACTTTTTTTCCGTTTAGGCGCTTTTTTTCTCTGTGTTAAAAATTCGCGGGCGTGCAAATAACGGGTGGCATCGTAATATTTAGCTAATTCTCCTGTAGTAACTTTTGCTTCAATGATTTCGCGCTGGAAAGTAGCTTTTCTTTGCTTGTAGATCACTAAGTAGGATAAGGGAACAGCGAGAAGTAGCCCAAGGACAGTTAAAATGGCTTTATTGACTTTCTTCATAAGCAGCTTAGAACCCCTTTTTGAGTCGAGCTTTTCTGAAGGTAAAGAGGCCTTTTAAGGGGAAGAGGGGGCTGCGCTACCTTGCCCCTGTTCGACAATATTAAGAAAAGCCTGCAACTGTTTGGATCGCGTAGGATGGCGCATTTTCTTAATCGCCTTAGCTTCAATTTGACGCACCCGCTCTCGAGTGACTTTAAAGCGCATACCCACTTCTTCTAGTGTTTTTGGTTTGCCATCGAGCAGGCCAAACCGCTCGATTAAAACAGTGCGCTCTCGATCGGTTAACGTTGAGAGAACTTCGTTGAGTTTGTCTTTTAGAATAGAATACCCGGTAGCTTCATCGGGAGACTCAATCGTCGTATCTTGCAAAAAGTCTCCGAACTGACTCTCACCGCTGTCTCCGACTTCAGCTTGGAGGGAAATCGGGTGCTGGGCAATTTTATAAATTTCACGCACTCGATCTGGGGTAAGCCCGAGTTCAATCGCGAGCTCCTCTGGCGTGGGCTCTCTCCCTGTTTCCATCATGAGTTTCTTTGAGCCTCGAAGAACTTTGTTGATTGTTTCAATCATATGGACAGGGATTCGAATCGTGCGCGCTTGATCGGCAATTGCACGCGTTACTGCTTGACGAATCCACCAGGTAGCATAGGTTGAAAACTTATAGCCGCGCCGGTATTCGAATTTTTCAACTGCTTTCATCAACCCCATGTTGCCTTCCTGAATCAAGTCGAGAAAGGATAGTCCGCGATTGGTGTATTTCTTTGCAATCGAGATGACAAGGCGCAAGTTGGATTCAACCATTTCCCGTTTCGCTTCCTGGCTTTTGTCCATCCAGCGCTGTAACATTCGGACGTCTTTGCGGAATTTATCCAAACTGCGTCCAGCTGCAAGCTCTCGCTTGCTCAGTTTCCGCTGAGCTGCGAGGAGTTTTGCTTTAGCAAAGCGATTTTTCTCCGCGCGCGGCTTGAGCTCGTGAATCTCTTTTTCCAGCGCCAAAAAGCGCTCGTAAGAAGTCAGAAGCACTTCACCAAAGTCATCTGTCATATTATGGCGGAAGTGCATGCGGCGCAAATAGGCTTGAGTGCGAATTGCGCACTTTTCAACCTCTTCAGCCAGCTTTTCTTTTTTTGACTGTGCCAGATTAGTATCGAGCTGATCAATCAATAGCCCTTCTAACACCTGATCTTCTTTTAACAGCAAATCGCGCAGTTTTGGGAGGCGTTTTAAGAACCTCTGCTTATCACTGACTTCTTTTTCTGCAATGATCTTATCAAACCGTTCTTTTCCTCCAATCAAGTAGCGTGCAATCGAAATCGCTTCTCGCGTCGAATAGCGAAAGCGCATGATGATTTTTTCAATTTGCGCTTGTGCCTTTTCAATGCGCTTTGAAATTTCAACTTCTTCTTCACGCGAAAGTAGCGGTACAGATCCCATTTCCTTTAAATACATCCGAACGGGATCGTCGGAACTGCCCTCCATTCTTTTTGGAAGGGCTTCGAGTTCTTTGGCTTCTTTTTTGCGCTCTTGCTGTCTTTCTACCTCAGACTGATTGAGGATTTGAATGTCTAAGCCGCTTAAAAAAATGAGAACTTGATCGATTTGCTCAGCCGAATCAAACGACATCGGAAGAATGTCATTGATTTCTTCATATGTGATGTAGCCTTGCTCTTTAGCAATTGCTACTAATTCTTCGATCTTTTGCTGATGTTGTGGGTCAAAGGCCTGACTAAATCCCGATTGACTCATAATGCCTCCAATCGGCACCTAAGACGGGCTCTATTTCTTTTATATCTCTGGCCTACGGCTTGCAACATTTACTTTATTTCCTTCACTTTAAAGCCCTGCTATGACCTAAAAATCGCGTTAATGCTTTGCGGAGTTTTTGCCGGAAGTCAAGCAAAGCGAATTGATTTAAAGGCAGAGCCTATTGCCCAAATTAATGGTTCAAATAGTCTTCTAGGCCGGCTAATTTTTGAAGCTCTCTTTTAGAGCAAGATCAGATAGGTTCATAGCTGCGCAAACAATAGAGCTAAGCATGCAACCACGAGCTTCCAGGCTACTTTATTTAATCAACTCAAAGTTAATTATTTAGTTTGCTGTTTTATTGTCAAAGAGGGCTGTTCTATCCTTTGCAGCTATCCCGCATTATAAGATAGCGGTTGGAATTTTGAAAAGGAAAACCCCTAGCCAACTTCGCACATAAGGCGAAAATCCAAGTCACTTGGGTTCAAACCCAAGCTTACACCTTACGATACTTCATCTAAAAATTATTTTTTCCTATCTACCCCGATTCTTGAATTTTTAACCTAAATTGTGTCTTATGATTGCTCAGATCAATTTTAGATGACCAACTATACTCCTTCCGGTTCAAAAGCGCCCAAGAAAACTGATTTAAAGCCTCTAGAGAACTTTAAATTCAGTTTGCTTTTGGGCGCTTTTGAACCAGAAGCACTATATACCACACAACTTGGGTTACTACCTGTGAGTGCGACCTATGGGTATTTATAGGGATTTGCAATTTTTTTCATGCTTGAAACGGAAAAATTCAAATCAATATCCATAGGTCGCACTCACAGGTACTATTCTAAAATTAACCCCGATAGAGGCTCCTACGCAAAAATCGCTTTCGAAGGGAAATTTGATGATTTTGACTTGAGAACTAATTTTGTAAATTGACATATCCTGCTAAAAATAGGTAACTTACAAAAATTAGTTCTCTTAAGGACAAAAGCGCGAATTTCACTCGAAATGGAATTTTGCGTAGAAGCCTCGATAGAAAGTTTTTATGCAATTTTTTGGCTATGATCAAAATCAACCGGTTTTTGCTGAGAATGCAATCAAAGGGCGCGACTATCGTTGCCCTGAGTGCCATGGCCTGTTGCGCATTAAAGAAGGGATTCACCGGCAAAAGCATTTTTTTCACCTCCATTCGAGCTACTCTTGTCGTCAGTGCCGTAAAACAAACCATCATTTAGCTATTCAAAAAACTATTTGGAAAAGTCTTCCTCATGGAGAAGCGTTGTTAGAAAAAAGATTTCCCTCTATCCAGCGCATTGCCGATATCGCTTGGACTTGCCAAAAAATCGTGTTTGAAATTCAGTGCTCACCAATCACGCTCAAGGAAGTCAAAGCAAGAAATTCCGCTTATCAGAAACTGGGGTTTTGGGTAGTTTGGGTTTTGCATGATAAGCGCTTTAACCGGTTTTTTCTTTCAGCAGCTGAAGCTTTTTTGCGCTGTCAAAGCTCTTACTTTACGAATATCGACAGTCACGGCAATGGTATCGTCTACGATCAGGTTGAACATTTGCGCAACCACCGACGACTGCGCAAGGGACCGTCACTTACCGTTTATCTCAATAAACCCAAATCTCTGAGCATTTTTCCTAACAAATTGCCGCCTTTTCTGCGCAAAAAGTTTGACCGTAGCCGCTACATCTTTACAGGCGATCTTTTAGATCGCATCTCCTACCGACCAGAAATTTGCGCAGATTATGCAGCTTTTGAGCAGCCTTCTAGCCAGCCGAGCTTTTCCTTGTTAGCGGTTATCAAGCTCATTCAAAGCTATTATCGCCTGTGTCTTTGTTACCTTCTTAACAAGACTTCTTTTTAATAAAAACTCAAGTTTTGTAGCATAGTTGCTCAGATAAATTTTCTGTTTTTTTACCTACCAGAGGCTTTAAATTCAGTTTGCTTTTGGGCGCTTTTGAACCGGAAGGAGTATATAACTTGGCTTTTTAAGTGGGCTCCAAACCGGGTGTTTCTTTACCCTAAAATGAGGATTAGGTTAACATACTTCTCCATTCTTAACACCCAAGTCGTGTTTGATGATGGTTCAGGTAATTTTTCTGTTTTTCTACCTTTCTAACGGCTCGAATTTTCACCTACTTTATTCAAGTATGCTGAAAACTCGAGCCGTTAGACAGGTGGAAAAAGAGAATTTTAGATGAGTCATCATCAGGCACAACTTGGGTTTAACCTCTGTACACGACAAGTGCTATGGATAAGCAGGCAAAAAACGTTTAGCAAAGTCAATTAGCTAACCCTTTTAGGAGACTTTTGTTGCGTACAGAGATTCTTAACTAGTTGTAACCGTCTTTTGGAGAAGATTCGCATGGGATTGAGGCATTTTTTTATGGCTTTTTTAGCCATAGGCAGTGCGGTAGTGTCTTCCTTTGCTTTAGAAGGAGAGACTGATCTTGAGGATATTAATAAATATCTCGATCGAGATGATATTGACGCACTAAAAGAGTGGGTGAGAGAGAGAAAACAGCATGTCAAAGTAAAAAAGCCGCCGGGAAGTCTCGTTTTAAGCGGTGAAGTGCGTACTGAGTTGCAGTCGACAAATGAAAAACTCAATAAAGTTAAGCAGCTGGGAAGCGGTGGGGCTGTTCCCGGCACGTCAGCGCGGACTTGGGATATTGAAGTGAGGCTGCAGCTCGACTATAAGACAGAGCGTACGTGGGCGCAAGCGCGGCTGAGGTTCGATAATGATGCTGGGACAAGATCTGGAACGACAAATAGACTCAAACTCGATCGGGCGTTTTTAGGCGGCAAGATCATTAACGCCAGCGATTATTCGATAAAGCTTCAGGCTGGTCGGTGGGATCTTTCCCTCTATTTTGACTCGCAAATCCAGTTTCTCTCATTAATGGACGGTATTTTATTTCTTTACGATCACGCTTTAGACTGGGCTGGCGATTTTTACCTGCACGGCGGACCGTTTGTCGTCGATGAGAAAATCGATCAATTTGCCTATGTTGGAGAAGTTGGGCTGCTCAATATTGGGAAAACAGGGCTTTACTCAAAAGTAGCATTTATCGACTGGGATACGAAAAATACGAGCAAAAAAGATGTTGAAAGTGAGTTGCGTAATCGCGAGTATCGGTTCCGCAACTGGCAGGTCATTGTGGGCTACAAGTGGACGCCCGCCTTGCTTGGGAAAGGAGTCGACTGTTTTGTCGCCTATCTAATTAATACAGCGGCAAAACGACTCCCCGTCACAGCAAATAAAAAGGCTAATATGGCATGGTATACTGGATTTAGAATTGGCTCTGTTAAAAAGCAGTGGGACTGGTCTTTTCAGTTTGTATACGAATGGCTCCAAGCGCAGTCTGTTCCCGGCTTTGATGTTTTAGGAGTTGGGCGTGGCAACGCAGCTAAAGTAGGTCTTTATGGCAAAGGAACGACCCTATTTAATTCCCCATCGCAGGCGCGAGGCAATACGAATTACCGCGGTCTATCGGCTATTTTGCAATACATGTTAACAGATAATATTACTGTTTATCAAAGATGGCGGCAATCGACTCGGCTATCTTCAGCTATCGGCGTTCCTTTTTCTTACAAACAGTACGAGATCGAGTTGATCTATGGGTTTTAACCCGTGGACTTACCAAGGTCGAAGACAGAGTTTGTCGGACGCTAAAGAAAGCACAAAGCATCGTCGAAATCCTTGAAAAAGGTCAGCTTTGTATTAACCCAAGTTATAACCCAAATTGTGTGGTATAATTGCTCATCTAAAAATCTCGCTGAATTTGGCGGACCCTTTTGACCGATTTTTCCCTGGGTTTTATCCACCTGATGGATAGGTAATAAGGTTGCTTATCTAGAAAAAACTTCTGCGCAGGGACACGAAAAAACGCAGTTTTGAAGTGCCCGTAGCAGTCGATGGCTTCAAGATTTCAGCGAAAAATCGGTTTGAAGGAGGGGGGGCTAGTAGCTATGGCACGGACCCCTGACGGAGAATCCGATTTGGCGCGAAAGATTGAAGCTCAAGGGGGCCAGCAGGGGACAAGCCGTCAGGACTTATCCCCGACATGTCTTTTTAAAAAAGCCCTATCATGTAAAAGCTAAAGGCACATGCCTTGAGCTTTGTCTCCAGCCCATTTTTCTCACTTTGAATCGGAAGGAGTATATAGCCCTTGTTTCCCAATAACAACCCTCGAATTTTTTCAGTCAGTTCGGGGCAAATATCTCTTTAAGTGATCGTGTAATTCAAGGGTTTCGATGTTAGGTAACCCTATTAAAAAAGAAGATATAACTTGAGCAAAAGGCTCGCAATATATATTTGAATGATTTTCGACAATTTTTTCAGCAGCAAGGCGAGAAATTAATTTATCGATTAATCTTTGAGTGCCAATTAGAGGAATGAGATGTCCATGCGCGAAGTGATCACAATCAAGTGGGTTTGCCTTCGACAATTCAAAGAGTTGTAGTTTTACCTTTCTTTTTATTTCCTTTAAATTTGTCGATTGCTTCAAGAAATCTTGGAAAAATTTTTTTGCTTTGTGAGAGGAGACATAGGTACATTTTAATTTGTCATTGCCTTTTTCTGGAGACTCTTCTTCTACCTCCTGAATCCATTTTTTCACGTTAATTTTTTTATCTGGATAGTCAAAACTAAATCTGTTGCTTCGTTCAAGGAATTTTAGAATCATTTTTTTTATTTCATCTATTGTTGAATCAGGATCATTCAATTTGCATTGTATTTCTATCCTCGTGATACAAGAGAGAATAAATACCATACAATAAGAATTTTCAATCTTAAATGTTTCATCTTTCAATTGTTTTAACAATAAATCGGTTTGATCACCTAGGCCTAGGATGCTTTCCAACTTCAAGATATCTAACAACATACAGCATTTATCAAAAGTCATGATTTGATATTGCTTTATTGTTTTTTTTACTTCTTTTAGCTGCTGCATTGCCTTTTTGGGGTTTATTTTTGCTTGGACCTGTATGATGTCTAACGAAGCGCGAACGCTCCAATATTCATTATGGTCATGAGCTGTTGTTACATATGAAGAGATGTCATTATCTGAAGAGATCTCAAAGCTTGAAGAGATGTCATACTTAAGCATCTTTCGCTTATTAATGCTATTTGCTACTTTTTTTGCCTGGTCTAAATATCTTCTAATTTCTTCAATAAAAGGTTCTTTTTTTGTTATTTTTTTCAGAGCAAGCTGGGTCACCTTTAGGAGAAAAACAACAGCTATCGTTACTTTAATAGCAGTTCCTTTGGCTAAAAATAAGGCACCTGAGATTAAAATTGGCGTCCAATTATGTACTTTCTGACAGTCTTGATAATCACACCAAAAAGGCAAGTATTTTTCGATAATGGGCTTAGCTTTATTCATCAAATAGAGAACGGCATTGCCCATTAGATAATTTATAGCAATAGAATAGGGAGGGCTAGATGAGGTGCAATACCTCTTTATTTCTCCTATAATCATCATCAGACACAACTTGGGTTAAAACCCAAGTTGTGTCTGATGATCGCTCATCTAAAATTCTCTTTCTTCACCTACCAGAGGCTCGAATTTTCACCTACTTTATTCAAGTATGCTAAAAATTCAAGCCTCTGGTAGGTAAAAAAACAGAAAATTTATCTGAGCAATGATAAGGCACAACTTGGGTTTAAAATAAAAAAATAACGTGTACTCACAAAATAATAGTAAAATTTTTAAAAAAATCCAAGGTTTTTTTGGCAAAAAAGATTCGATGCCTGCGAAGGGAACTCGATAACGAGGAGGCAAGAGCAGAGGCTAGAACTGACTAGCTAGAATGAAGAAACATTCATCCGTGAGGAGATGTCTACTGGAAGCCGTAGGTACAAAAGTGCTTCGAACGAAAGTGAAGCGCCGTAAGGCAGGTATAGTAGATACCTGTGAGTGCGACCTATGAACCTATCCATAAATGAAAACCAAGAAGATTTTCATTTACGGATAGGTTCATGGGTATTTTAAGGTGACACTCCCAAACCCCTTAAAAGAGGTGGGCTTCCAGACTGATGACTGACAATGACCTATTGCTTACGCAAAACCCACAAGAGGCTGGCTGCTTGTCAGACAAGAATCTGGACAACTTTGGCCCGTGTCCAGGCTACTACTACTACTCCCAAAAGGGATACTTAGATACGTTTGGTTCGCAAGCTACAGCATCCCGTCGAAAAGACCACATGC
>JBCCHO010000067.1:0-9849 GCA_039028715.1 Chlamydiota bacterium
AAAAATTTGGAGCATCTGTTTTCCGAGATTCCAAGGAGTTCTTTTGGAAATGGTTACAACCATTCCCTGCAAGATCTCCTTGAAATCTCGGAAAACATCTTGCTCAACTTTTTAGCAGAGCTTGTGAGAAATACGGGTTAAACTGCACTTTTCGATGTAACCCAATTTTAATGGGGTTGATTTGACTCAATGAATCGGTCCATAATGGAAGTGGTTATATGCTAAATTGAAAGCGAGCTTTATGTATTCAAAAGATAGTTTGGACACTTTACGGCAGCAAGTTGACCTTGCTGAGCTGGTCGGGTCTTATATCGACCTAAAGCCAGCTGGCGGTTCTCTGAAAGGACTTTGCCCGTTTCACAATGAAAAAACTCCCTCTTTTGTGATTCAACGCGGTGCGGCGCATTACCATTGCTTTGGTTGCGGCGCTCATGGGGATGCGATTGCCTTTTTAATGGATTACGAGAAAATGACCTTTACCGAAGCCGTGGAGAGTTTGTCAGAGCGATTTCGAGTGAGTTTAAAGCACAGCACCAGCGATCAGTACAAAAAAGGACCGGCGAAAAAAGACATTAAGCATGCACTGCAGCTCGCTGTGGACTGCTGTCATTTTTATCTTCTCCACACAGATGAAGGTCACGCAGCTTTGCGGTACGTCTATCGACGCGGTCTCGATCTCGCTTTTGTGCGCACTTTTCAGATTGGCTTAGCGCCAAAAAATGGAGCGGTTCTCATGGCGCTTTTGCGGCGTCAGAAAATCAAGAGGGAAGTGCTTCAAGCGGCCGGGCTTGTGCAGGCTGCTCAGCAAGGAACTGAGCGGTCGTTTTTTATCGACCGGCTGATGTTTCCCATTTTGAACTATGCTGGGCAACCCATTGGCTTTTCAGCGCGTAAGTTCAAAGAGTCGACATTCGGCCCTAAATATATCAATACTCCGGAAACAACTCTTTTTCGGAAGTCGAGCACGCTTTATGGTCTTAGCTTTTGCCGCAAAAGAATCACCAAGGAAAAGCGCGCTGTCATTGTCGAAGGACAAATTGATGCTTTGCGATTGATTCAGGAAGGGTTGACAATCACTGTTGCTGGCCAAGGAACAGCCTTTACTAACGAGCACTCTGAGCAACTTCTCCAATTAGGAGTGAAGCAGGTCTACTTGGCGCTCGACGGCGATCATGCTGGACGTGAAGCGGCGGTCAAGGTGGGGAGTTTGCTCCAAAGCAAAGCAGTTGAGGTGAAGGTCGCTGCTCTGCCTGATGAGAGCGATCCCGATACTTTTTTAGCTGAATTCGGGATCGAGGCTTTTCTCTCCTTGCTAGAAGAAGCCAAAGACTACGTTGAATTTTTGGTCGAGTATTGGTCTTACGGAATCGATCTCTGTGTGCCAGCGCAAAAAAATGCCCTTGTCCAAAAAATTACGAGTGTTATTCGCAGCTGGAAGCAACCTATTCTTGAAATCGAAAGTTTGCGCCAGTTGTCTCGTTTGCTAGAAATTCCGGGAAAGCTGCTGCAAGTAGAAGAGTTGGAGGCGGAAGAATCTCCCTTTGTGCCGCATTGCATCAGTGTCCAAAAAGCAGGGGAGGCTAACCCCGATTGGACGCTCGATATTGAGTTGTTGCGGTGGCTATTTTTAGAAGAAGCGCGTGTTGTCGATCTGATCGTCAGCCATGTGGAACCAAAACACTTTTACGCGCCCATTTGTCGCGAACTTTTTTCACTTTATTTGACCCATTGGAAAAAAAATAATAAAGTCGACTTTGTGGCAATCGTTAACGAGCTTAAAGGAGCTGAGCAAGGAATCATTTTAGCTGAAATTATTAAAAAGCGGGTCGATCGCAAGCGAGCGGAAAAAGGGGCTCTAGAAACGGTCAATGCTTTGCTTAAAAGGCATTGGATGTGGGAGCGCGAAAAAATCAATTTGAAAATTGCCAGTGGGCGATGTTCTGAAGAGGAGCTAACAGAGTTGACAAAGGCGTTTAATGCGATCATTAGAAATCCACCAGAAGTGCAACTAGGAGAAGAAGAATGAGCTACTTTTTGGTAACGCTTGGGTTGTGTATTTTTTTTGCCGCCTTGGTCGTTGTCTTTACGTTGAAAAATGGCGTTTCGCCAATGCCGACTTCTGTCAAAGTAAGAAACGAGCTGATCGACCATTTGCCTGCCTTGAAAAAAAAGGTGATTGTCGACTTAGGGTCGGGCTGGGGGCACCTTTTGTTTCCTCTTTCTAAGCGCTATCCTAGCTGCAAAGTGATTGGTTACGAAAATTCGCCTCTTCCTTACTGGTTCTCTTCTTTTTTCAACCATCACCACAATGTTAAGGTGGTGCGGCAGAATTTTTTTGAAACGTCTCTGTGTCATGCGGACCTTGTTATTTGCTATTTGTTTCCAAAGGGGATGGAAAAATTGAAGGAAAAACTCCAGCAAGAGTTGCCCGCTGGTTCGTTAGTTGTGAGTCACACTTTTGCTATCCCAGGCTGGGAGCCAACAAAAGTGATTCAGGTGAAAGATTTGTACCAATCGCCGATCTATTTTTATCAAAAGTAGAGCGCAAAAAGAGGTTGGCAAAGTGAGTGAGTCGACCCTAGCCCGGATTTCCTCATTTGTGGGAAGATATCAATGAAAAGAGATTGAGAAGAATCAACTTAAATTGTATCTTTTCACTCAACTTAGCCCAAGTTCAAAAAGGCAAAAACTATCTACCTGTGAGTGCGACCTATGGGTATTTAGAGGGATTTTCAATTTTTCCGTTTCAAGCATGGGAAAAAGAAAAATTCAAATCAATATCCACAGGTCGCACTCACAGGTATCTAGGAAAAAATGGATAAGAAATTAGGTCAAGCGGATAAAAAGTTTAACATGGCGTCAAAGTCTCCAGATTCTGAGGCGTCTTTTTTCTCAAATTTTGAGACTTTTTTCTGCAAAGAAAAACAAGTAGAAGAAAAAATTGCCTGTGCCGTTGCCTTTATGCGAGCAGTACTGTCGCAATCGGATAAAATGAATTTGAAGGACTTTTGGGAGGCAAAAAAGATGTGCGCGCCTCTTTTTAAGGAGTCGATGTCCCCTATTAAGCGGAACCATCTTTGGTCTGAGTACTCGGAGTTGATCGCAGAAGCAGTCCGTTTAAGAGAGTTTTTTGACGAACAAATCGCTTTTGCTGTCGAGCAAATTGAGCTTGCAGTCACAGCATTAGAGTCTGATATTGAGCATTATGAGCAGCTCGTTGAAAAAGTGAGGCTGCCCGTTTTTTCAGCGGCATTGCAAAAAATAAAGATAGATAAGCAACTCTACCAAAAATGGCAAAGTGAGCTCAAAATATTAAAAGTTTTGATTGCCCGCCTCGATGCTTTGAGAGCAGAGGTGCTTGGCCAAGACATGCGCATTAGTCAAAAAAATCGGTTTTTGAAGCGGCTTACAAAGTTAGGCGATGCTCTTTTTCCGCGCCGCAAAGCGGTGATCAAAGCAGCCAGTGATCAATTCACCCGAGATGTTGAAGCGTTTTTCCGCGACTCACTTCCCCAAGAAAGTGGAGCGAAAGAAAGTGCTTTGGAAAAACGGCGCTTAAAGCCCCTTTATGCTCTGCGTGAGATCGTTAAAGATTTTCAGGCATTGGGCAAAGCGCTATCTCTTAACGCTTCCGCTTTTAGCAAAAGTCGGAAATGGCTCAGTCAGTGTTGGGATTGGATTAAGGAAAAAAACAAAGAGCGCAAGCAAGAACTTGGCAAGCAATCACAAGAACATCAAGAAAACTTCACAAAGCTAAAGGAAAAAGTGAATTCTTTTCGAGAGCTGTGCAGCAGTCATTACAAGATCGCTAGAGAAAAAGTTATTGCAGAAGAGGCCCATCTTGCGGCTGATATAAAGAAAACAGAGTTGAGCCGCGAAGGTAGGGAAGCGCTTCGCTTTGAAATCAATGCAATAAAAAAAGAAGCATTGGGTAAAATAGAACAAGCAGCCATTGCTTTTGCTAAAGAGCAACGAGAGAAGGTGCAGCACCTAAGAGAAACCATTTTGGAAGCAATCGAGCAAGAGCAGCAGTTTAGTGTCGAAGTGCTTCAAAAAAAGGAAAGCGAATTTTTAAATCTTTTTAACGCGCTTGATTTAACGTCAATGGAAAGACACCTTTTCGAGCGCCAGATTGCTGATTTGCGGAGTTTTATTTTTGACAAACAAGCAGCGACCGACTCGCCCGAGGTATTAGAGCAACTTTTAGAAGAGCGCAAGCGAATGCAAGAAGACATTCGCAAGCAGATAGAAACTTATCGATTAAAAATGGGTGGGTCACGCCTTGACTTCGAGCAAGCAATGACCTATCGTGAGCTTTATGACAGTGCCAAGATCCACCTCGACCGTGAGTTAGAAGCACTTGATGAACTCAGAGAGAAGTTAGGCAGCTAGATCCTTTGACATCCATTAGTGCTTTTGACCTCGACCATACTTTGGTTCAATCCAATACCAGTTTCCTTTTTTTTCGCCACTTAATGCGTCGAGGAAGCTTTTCCGCAAGCTCTCTTTTTCGGGCATTACTGATTTTTTTTGAATACCGCTTTTGCGACCTCGGATTGCAACAGCTTCACAACAAAGCCTTCCATATTCTTTTAAAAGGAAAAAAGTTCTCGCTGATTGAAGAAGAAATGCGTCAGTTTTTAGCGGCTGATTTTTATCGGTTTTTTTACCTTCCTTCTTTTTCTCGTTTGAGAAGAGCGCAACACGAGGGGCATTATACGGTGATCTTATCGAGCTCTCCATCTTTTATTGTCGGCCCGATTGCCGAGTATTTGGGTGTCACTCATTGGCAATCCTCTGAATATGAAATCGATCAAAACGGGAGATTAAAACGGGTGAAATTTGTTTTATCCGGGGAAGAAAAAGCGCGTTATCTTGCAGAGTTTGCTCGTGTACGTCAGGTTGGTTTTGATCGGGTAGTCGCCTACTCAGATAGTTTACTCGATTTACCCTTTCTTTTAGCGGCAGGCAAGGCGATTGTTGTGAATCCTTCTAAAGGGTTGCGGCAAATTTCTAAAAGAAAGAGCTGGGAAATTATCTAGTAGCTTGAGAAAATAAGGAGCTTTTTCAAAGAACTTGGGTTTGAATTGGCATATGGGGTCAATCATGGCAAAGAAGAAAGTTGGATTTTTTGGTGGGACATTTGATCCCATTCACTTTGGACATCTCAACCTAGCCTTGCAAATTCGCGAGCAATGCGGGCTCGATGAAATCCTTTTTAGCCCAGCTCAAGTTTCACCAACTAAGCAACAGTATCCTCCGCATGCCATCGCAAAACATCGATTGAATATGCTAATGCTCGCTCTTGAGGGTATGGCTCAGGTGAAAATCTACGATCAAGAACTTTTTCGTCCGCCTCCTTCTTACACAGTAGATACAATGCAAGAGCTATTAAAAGAGGAAAAAGAGGCTCAGTTTTATTTGATTTTGGGCCAAGATACGGCGTGTTCACTCGGCCAATGGAAGGGGATAGAAGAGCTGATTCGCTTAGCTCCGCCGTTAATAGGCACTCGGTTTGGCATAAAAGATAAAAATTTAACTGGTATTCCCGAGGCTATCCTTCGCGAGGTTGAGCGTGGCGTGTGCTCGATTGCGGCAATGGACATCAGCGCGACAAAGATCCGGAAGCGATTAAAAAATCACCTTTATTGCCATCATTTAGTGCCGGCGAAAGTGCTAGACTACATTTATCAAAATGAATTATACTTATAACCTAAGCTCTTTTGCTTTTTTAAGCCAGTTTAATTCTCTCTTTTAAAAAGAAGGATTATCTGGTTGAAGATAAATGACTTAGAGAGTTATTTGTTTTTTATTAACAGGGGGACCTCTACACTGTAGATTTTTTTAATGGCAAAAAGTTCTTATCAGCTAATTCGGCGATTAGCGCAGGCGATTTTTGACAAAAAGGGGAGCCAGATCATCGCCATTGATGTCTGCGGGATCTCTTCAATCACGGACTATGTCCTGATAGCTAATGGCAATGTTGAGCGTCACGTTTCCTCGCTTGCTAGAGAAATAGAAGCTCAGCTAAAGCGAGGGGGGACTCACTTGCATCGCATTGAAGGACATGAAAGCAGTGGCTGGGTGATATTGGATTATTTTGATTTAATGATCCACCTTTTTACTCCCGCAATGAGGCAGAAATATCAATTAGACCGGTTATGGCCCGATGGAGAGATCATCGCTATCGATCTCGTTCTCCCATCGGTACAGACAGTGCAAAGTTGAGGCAAAGCATGGAAAAAAGAAGACGCGTTGTTGTGACAGGCATGGGCATTGTTTCTTGCTTTGGCGCAGATGTGGATCAGTTTTATGCCAGCTTGCTAGCAGGCAAGAGTGGAGCGCGACCGATTACGAGCTTTCCCTGCGCCGACTATTCGACCCGATTTGCCGCTGATGTCCGCGATTTTGATGTCAGCCCTTACCTCGATAAGAAGCAAGCGCGGCGAGTTGATCCGTTTATTCGATTCATGGCTGTAGCGGGTAAAAAAGCAGTTGAGCATGCTAAATTAGACGAAGCTGGCTTAGAAAAACTCGACCGCTCCCGGTGTGGGGTTCTCGTGGGATCGGGAATGGGTGGAATGTCGGTGTTTTTAAACGGCAACAAGACATTGCTCTCTAAAGGCGTAAACCGGATCACTCCTTTCTTTGTTCCCTATATCATTACGAATATGGGCGGTGCGTTGCTTGCGATTGATCTCAAGTTTACCGGGCCGAATTACTCTATCTCAACAGCATGTGCTACCGCTAACTATTGTTTGATCTCATCAGCAGAGCATATTCGCCGCGGCGAAGCTGATTTGATGCTTTGCGGTGGTTCAGAAGCGGCGACCAATCCGATTGGCATCGGAGGCTTTATCGTGATGAAAGCGCTATCCGAGCGCAATGACGATTGCGAAAAAGCATCGCGTCCACTCGATAAAAACCGCGATGGGTTTGTTGTCGGTGAAGGAGCTGCTGTCCTTGTTTTAGAAGAGCTCGAACACGCTAAAAAACGGGGAGCGCCTATCTTAGCTGAATATTTAGGCGGAGCTGTTTCGACAGACGCCTATCATATCACAACACCGCTTGAAGATGGTTCGGGCGTTGCTCAAGCGATGGAGATGGCGCTTGTCAATGCAGGGATAGAGAAGTCAGCGATTAACTACATCAATCTCCATGCTACGTCAACTCCTGTTGGTGATTTATGCGAAATCCGCGGTATTCGCAAAGTATTTGGCGCACACTCGCCCCATATCCAGCTCAATGCAACCAAATCAATGACAGGGCACTGCCTAGGAGCTGCAGCGGGGATTGAGGCAGTTGCAACGATCAAAGCGATTGAAACAGGGCAACTGCACCCGACAATCAATCTCGATGACCCTGAAGATGAAGTCAAAGATTTATCCGTGATTCGAGATCAACCGAAAGCGTTCCGCATTCAAGCTGCCATGTCCAATTCATTTGGTTTTGGCGGTCATAATTCGGCGGTCATTTTTGCGCCGTACCAGGGCGACTCAAAATAAGAACAGGGCAGTGATTTAGGGAGTTTTTTTGCAGGAGCAATCTTTTGGGATCATTCCGCTGACTTTCCGCGGCCAAATATGGGACCTATTTTTGGTGCGCCATTTAAACGGACTTCATTGGGGGTTTCCGAAAGGGCGCGCGGAAACAGGAGAGTCGCCAAAACAAGCGGCTGAGCGCGAGCTACAAGAAGAAACGGCGATGAAAGTGATTCGTTACCTTCCCCATCCCTATCTCGTCGATCGCTATCACTACAAAACCCGAGCGGGTGAGCGCATTGCCAAGCGAGTGCAGCTCTACTTAGCTGAGGTGACCCCTTCTTATCGCCTTCAAAAAGAAGAGCTGATTGAAGGAAAATGGGTTGCTGCAAAAGATCTTTTCACCTATGTCAGTTTTGAGTCGCAACGCCCGCTTTATCGAGCTATTTTAAAGATGCTTAAAACCCAAGTTGAGTGAGGCTCCTACGCAAATTCCATTTCGAGTGAAAACCCAAGTTCATATTGAGGCGGCTCTCGGGTTTTTATATTGCGCTGATGGAATTTTTAACCTGCGCAATCCACTAACGCCACACTGGCTGCAGCGATTGTCATTGTTGCAGGTGGATGCTTGTAATTTCGCGTTGCTAAATCCGCCAACTATTAGCGGGTTTCCCTGGAAACTTTCTTGACAACGCGTATAAGTAGATGGGTAAGAAATGGAAACATTCGCATCGCTGACACTATAAAGCATACGTTTATTCATCAGATATTCGCCAGAGATCGCAGTGATAGCCTCTAGGGCTGTTGGTATGTCATAGCCAGGATAGGAGCAAACCAACGCTTTTTGCTGATCATACGTCTTATCAAGACTTTTAGGGATAACATCTCGTGTCATTAAGACCCAATAGCATTCAGATATTTTTGACTTTTGTACTACCGATTTTGTATACCATGTCCGATCTTTCTGATAATTATCGAGTATTTTTCCAGCGAAATTTAGCGTCGAAAGTTTGCCATTAATCAATGCCAACACATGGGTTTCCTCAACGGTCATTCCAGTCCAAAATGGACAAGGACCATTTAAGATCTGCTCAATATCAATAGGTAAAGCGGGAGCATTTTTTACGTGGACACCGCATTTTTTCCATTGCTGTGGCCCGAAGGCGAACAATTTTTGACTGAATGCTAATAAGAGACGCTCAATTTCTTTCGGTATGATCTGATGGTAACTTTCCCTAACATACCCTGTTATAAGGAACTCTTGTTGAGAAACTTTTGTTGCTCCATGGTCATGGACAACTTTGGGATTTAAGGCTAACGCTTTTTGTCTGAATTTACAGGCTTGATAAAAACAACCTTTCTTGAGGAAAGCTTTGCTTAAGTGATAGTACTTTAAGGATTTTTTGAGCTTCTTAGCTGCTCGGCGTTTTTTTTGCTCTTCGATTTTTTTTTGCCACAACTTTTCAATCGCTTTACCTTGAGACAGTTTTTTTTGATCGCGAGGAGTAAAAGAGCAATAGGAACTTTGTTTATACGACAAATAAGATAAAGAAGATAGAGACATAAAATATTTCCTTCTGCAAATTGGAATTTTAAACAAATTTATTTGCAATAAAAAGGAAAAATTATTGTGTAATCTGCGTATTACCGTCAACCAAAAATTAAAACCCAAGTTGTGCCGTATAACCACTCAACTTGGGTTTAAAGTTAATGAAGGTGAAATGGGTTTTTGATGTTATCCCAGCTTGTATTAGGGTCGATCGTTTTTTTTCGCAGTGCTTCAATAGCTTGTTCTTTGTGGCTTCTCGAGTTGACACAAGAGCTAAGTTCAAGGCAATTTAGCTGGTGAAGAACTTTTGTTTTTAGTTTCTTAAGGCTGGGATCAACAGGTGGCGTTTTCGGCGAAGGAACAGGAGAGCCGCCGCCGCTTTCTGTTTTTTCAATACGGCTATGCCACAGGTTTGGCTTTGGCCAATGTAACCGAGTATTATCGTTTAATTTCATAAGTATACAACAACCTCCGATAAGTCATGTATAAACCGAAGACGAATCAATTTGCAAAAATCTTGCTGAATTTGGCGGCTTCTTTTGGCCGATTTTTCTCCGGGTTTTATCCATCTATCGGATAAGAACTCAGGGAAAAAGTCGATCAAAATAGCTCGCGCCCAATCACCAATCTTTTCTCACTTTGAATCGCTTGCGATTATATTGGGATTTGCTCTCACATTGATTTACTACCTGTGAGTGCGACCTATGGATATTGATTTGAATTTTTCCGTTTCAAGCATGAAAAAAATTGAAAATCCCTCTAACCCGTATTTCTCACAAGCTCTGCTAAAAAGTTGAGCAAGATGTTTTTCGAGATTTC
>JBCCHO010000068.1:0-9588 GCA_039028715.1 Chlamydiota bacterium
AATATTAAGTTTAATATGGGCGACGAAGAAAAAATACGATCTAGAGGCTTTAAATCAGTTTTCTTGGGTGCGTTTGAACCGGAAGGAGTATATACCCAAGCCGACTCAATCTGCAAAAATCTCGCCGAATTTGACGGTCTGTTTTGACCGATTTTTCCCTGGGTTTTATCCACCTGACGGATAAGAACCCAGGAAAAAAGTCGATCAAAATAGCCGCGCCAAATCACCGACCTTTTTGCAGATTGAATCGGCTCGGGTATATACCGAAGCCGACTCAAAATGAGAAATACGGGTTAGAGACGCTTGCAAAATCGAGAAAACTAAAAAAATTGTTTACCAGAATAGATTCTTATAAAAAATCAAGTTTAATATCATTTAAAAGCCATTAATAAAGGAAAAACAATTAGACTTTTATTTGCTGAAGGTTGAAAATTCTTTCTTTATGAACCCTGATCCTTGAAGTGATAACCCAAGCCCGCGTCTGATGATAGTTCAGATAAGAGGCTCTTGCAAAAATCGCTCAGGTTAAAAGGTTTTTGAGAATTTGGAATTTACTCACCGCAGTTATGAACTTGGCGAAACGATCGCCGCGATTGCAACGCCACCAGGAGCAGGAGGCGTAGCGATTGTGCGCATTTCGGGAAAGCAGGCGCTTTTTGTTGCCAGTCGCATCTTTTCAGGCCCAGTTCAAAGCTACAGATCACATACGGCACATTTTGGCGCTATTCTCAACCAAGCAGGCGATGTGATTGACCGAGGTCTGGCGCTAGTCATGCGAGGCCCCCATTCGTACACAGGCGAAGACACGGTAGAATTTCACTGCCACGGTGGAGTTCTGATCACGCGCAAAGTGCTTAATGCCGCTTTAAAAGCTGGTGCACGTGCTGCTTTGCCGGGCGAGTTCACGTTTCAAGCGTTTCAAAATGGAAAAATCGATTTAACACAGGCGGAAGCTGTCCAGCAGGTTATTGCCGCTCGGAGTGAGCGCGCATGGCAAGCTGCGGAAAATCAACTTGAAGGGAAGCTGCGCGAAAAAATTACGGCTTTTCAGCACCAACTCACAGAGATAGGCGCTCTTTTCGAGGCTTGGGTCGATTTTCCCGAAGAGGGGCTAGAGTTTCAATCGGAAGCCGAGGTCGAACGCGACTTAACGGCGATTGCCGCTGAAATGAAGCTGCTGGGGGCGACTTTTTATGATGGAAAAAAACTTCAACTGGGATATACATTGTGTTTGCTTGGTGCGCCCAATGTCGGCAAGTCGTCATTGATGAATGCGCTGCTCAATCAAGAGCGAGCGATTGTCACGCCAATTGCCGGCACGACACGCGATTTGATTGCAGAAGAACTTTCGTTTGCCGGACTGACGTTTCAGCTCGTCGATACGGCGGGAATTCGAGAAACAGCAGAAGTGATCGAGCGCGAGGGCATAAAGCGAACAGTGGCGGCTGTTAAAGACGCCGACTTAGTGCTCCTTATTTTAGATGCTGCTAAGCCCAAGACTAAGCCCCCACTGCTTGAGTTACTATCGCCAGCTAAGACAATCATTATTTGGAACAAAGTGGACCTTCCCCATGACACGTTACCCTCGTTCTCATTCCCGCACGAAGTGCGCGTTTCGGCAAAGCAGATCACGGGGCTAGAAGAGCTAAAGCAGCAAATTGAAATGATTATTTGGCAAGGAAATGCTCCGTCTAAAGAAGAAGTGATTTTGTCTTCCGAGCGTCACTTTCGAGCGCTAACAGCGGCAACCAAAGCAGTCAACCAGGTGCGTCTGGGGCTTAAAAACCAGTTGTCTCCAGAGTTTCTCGCAGCTGATCTTAGATTTGCCCTGACTGAGCTCGGAACAATCATCGGCGTGAATGTCACAGAAGATCTTCTCAATCGCATCTTTGCAAAATTTTGTGTTGGAAAATGAACGCTCAAGCGCATGCAACAGTTGTAACAAATTGGCTTAACCGCCTGTTCCCTTCTCCTAAGATCCCTCTTAAGCATCAAAATGCATACACACTGCTCATCGCCGTCATCTTATCAGCGCAGTGCACAGATGAGCGCGTCAATAAAATTTCCCCTTTGCTTTTTGCTAAAGCAGCGACCCCCAAAGCAATGAGCGCTATGCCTGTTGAGGCGATTGAAACGATCATCCGGCCGTGCGGCCTTGGGCCTACTAAAGCCAAAGCCATTTGTAAACTTTCGCAGATTTTAATCGAGCAGCATGGAGGAAAGGTGCCCTCAACACTCGCCGAACTCGAAGCTCTTCCCGGCGTCGGGCATAAAACGGCTTCTGTGATGCTCGTCCAAGCTTTTCATACACCGGCCTTTCCCGTCGATACGCACATTCACCGCTGTGCTAAGCGATGGCACCTGAGCTCTGGGAAAAGCGTTGTCCAAACAGAGCGCGATCTTAAAAAAGTTTTTCCCAAAAAACACTGGGGAAACGCGCACCTGCAAATCATTCACTACGCACGCAAATATTGTCCTGCACGCGGTCATAAAGTTGTCGACTGCCCGATCTGCTTTGAAACCCAACTTGTATGAAAAAAAGAGCTACGAAAAGTTTTTTTCAACGAAAGCGCAGGCCTGGTTCCACAGGGATTGATTCGCCGCGATAAAATCTTGAGTCATCTGAATGAGCTTCGAAATTTGACTCGCATCGTCGAGCTTGATCGGCTTTGTAAGCGGAAGATCGATTCTGTGGAAGCAATCGCCGAGCAAAAGCTTGGAAAGCTCAGTCGAAAGCTCTTGTTGCACATCAAAAATTACCGAAAGCAATGGAGTCGTTGTCGCTTCTTTCTTTGAGAAAACATCGATGACCCAACTGAAACTTCCCCAATCTTCGCCTTTAGGGATAAAGTGAGATGTATATCCCGTCCCAAATGAAAGCAAGTAGACTGGGGGCGTAGGAGCTGGTAAATGAGATTGGTACAGCGCATAAGCTGGAGCAGACGGATCATTAGCGCCAATCCCACCATCGATGTAGTTTTGGTATGACGGAAAGTAGGAAGGAGCTGCTGTCGACCGCATGATAGCATCAATTAGCTTCAATGGAGAAGAAGGCAGTGTCAAATTATGAAGCAGTTCAAGCTGCCATTGGCTAGTTGCTTTTTGGTTGAGGTTAACAGCAGGGATGATAATTTTTTTGTCGATCTGATCCAGAGTAATTTGAGGATCAACGCCGCGTGCTTGGTAAACAGTTTCTAGAGTTTGGTGGAGTCCCTGGCTAGAGTATTTTGGGCGTAGTGGCGAGTGATCGGCTAAAAAAGAAGACGGGGTAAAAATATCCTGGCCACACTTTAAGTAAAATTCGATGAGCTCGCCTGGGGTAAAGCCAACTGCTAAGCTACCAGCGGTAATCGATCCAGTCGATGTGCCGGTCAATACATCAGCTGCGGCGGAGAGAGAAACATTGGTCTCTTTCTCAAGAGCTTGTAAAAAGATGATCGAAATGACGCCTCGAATCCCGCCGCCATCGAATGAAAGAATTTTTTTTGCGCAGTCGGGCATAGACTCCTTCCAGTTTAAACATGCCCCTCGAGTTACCCTTTCTTTGCTGCGCCTTTTTTAGCAGTATTGATCGGCTTTGAGCGCAAATAAAGTTCTGAGTCGGGGTCTTGTTTTGAGAAGGTCGGTTTAGAAGCTCTTTTTTTTTGCATCTTTTGAATCGATTGGTGCAGTTCCTGCGTCGAATCGGCCGGGAGCATTTCAAAGCGGAACAGATCATGTCCAATATTGAGCTTAAGCTGTTGACTAAAATGATCGAAAAGAGCGAAGGCATCGGTTTTAAATTCCATGAGCGGATCTTTTTGTCCGATGACCCGTAGGGTGACCTCGGTGCGTAAATGGTCAATAGAAAGCAGATGTTCTTGCCACAGGTGATCGATATTGCGCAGTAAAATACTTTGGATGATTTGCTCTAAGGGAGCCGCAGGATCAATCTCTCTTTGAGCGCCTTGCTGAACTGTTGAGATGATATCCGTTTGGCGCTTCATTTTTTCTTTAAAAGCGAGGCAAATTTTTTCGCTCGCTGCTGTTTCGATTTCTTCGCGGGCTAAATAATCATCGTCAAATGAGCCTTCTTCAAAAGTCACTGGGAAGTGAGTCATCAAAAACGTGCAGTAGCCTTGTGGATTCCAATTGCTATCTGAGGACCGCGCAATGAAAAACTCCTCAGCTTTTTGCCGGCAAATACCGTCTAAAATTTCTTCGGCAATCGCACTCCCTTTTTGTTGTTTGAGCACCTCATTGCGGAAGAGGTAAATCTCCTGCCGTTGTTTGTTCATCACATTATCGTACTCGAGCGTGTGTTTTCGAATCGAGTAATTGCGCTGCTCGACGCGTTTTTGCGCTGTTTCAATCGAGCGGTTGAGAATTTTGGCTGAAATCGGCTCCCCTTCTGGTGGGCGAAACCGCTGTAGCATCGCTGTGAGTTTTGGCGAAGCAAACAGGCGCATCAGGGTATCTTCGAACGAGATGTAGAATTGCGAACTTCCTGGATCGCCCTGGCGCGCGCAGCGGCCGCGCAGTTGGCGGTCGATTCGACGCGACTGGTGGCGGCTCGTTCCGATAACGTGAAGCCCGCCCAATTCAGCTACCCCTGCTTCGAGCTTAATATCAGTCCCGCGGCCAGCCATATTTGTCGCAACGGTGATCGCCCCACGCTTGCCAGCATGAGAGATAATTTCAGCTTCATGGGCGTGGTTTTTCGCATTGAGCACTTGGTGCGGCAGCTGGTTTTGACGCAAAATGCGTGCGAGCTTTTCTGAGATTTCAACCGACTCCGTCCCAATAAGAATTGGGCGTCCCTGGTTGTGTAGCGCAACGATGTCGCGGATCAATGCGTTATACTTTTCGCGCTCAGTCATGTAAATCTGGTCATCGCCATCCTTGCGGATACAAGGGCGGTGCGTGGGAATTTCGAGCGTTTCGAGTTGATAAATCTCCTTAAACTCGTTGGCTTCGGTCATGGCTGTCCCGGTCATTCCAGCGAGCTTGTCATACATGCGGAAAAAGTTTTGTAACGTGATCGTCGCGTAGGTTTGCGTTTCTTTTTGGATTGGAACGTTTTCTTTTGCTTCAATCGACTGATGAAGCCCATCAGAAAAGCGGCGGCCAGGTTGAGGACGACCCGTGTTTTCATCAATGATAACGATTTTTTTATCTTGAATGATGTAGTCGATATCGCGCTCCATGAGCAGGTGAGCGCGCAGCAGTTGACGCAAATTATGCGCTCGCTCCTTCCGGTTGCTATCTTCCTCGCGAAGGGTGACTTTCCGCTCCATTTTCTGTTGCTCGGACAGTTCGTCTTGGCAATCGATCTTGGCATATTCATGGCCTAGATCGAGCATGATGAAATCTTCTGCTGAATTCCCCTCGGCATCACTCCATTTTTGGATTCCTTTGTCGGTCAGCTCAAATTCTTGCGCCCGTTCATCGATGATAATGTAAAGCTTGGCAAGTGCTTCGTGACGCTCCTCCTTGTTCGGTTCGGCGTAAAAATAGGTTTCCCACTTGTCAATTTCAGCCCGCATATCGGGATGCTGGCGGATTCTCTTTAAAATTTTATTGTGTGGCATTCCCTTGCTGACAAGCCACAATTTGCGATAAGCCGTAGCCGCTTCATTGCCCTCTTTCTTGGAGAGTTTTTTTAGCGGCTCGCCCTCATTCGTATGAAAACAGCCAAGTTGAGTGAGAATTTGGCGAGCCTCGGTCGCTGTTTTAGTGCACAGATCGCGCTGTAACCGGACAATTTGGGCAACCGGTTGTTGCAATTCACCGTACATCTGCTTTGACGCTGCCGCAGGCCCAGAGATAATCAACGGCGTACGGGCTTCGTCGATAAGAATAGAGTCGACCTCATCAATAATAGCGTAGAAAAACCCACGCTGGCACTGGCTATCCATCGTCTGTGCCATTGAATTATCGCGCAAGTAATCAAAGCCAAACTCCGAGGCAGTGCCGTAGACGATATCGGCTGCGTAAACGTCTTTCCGTTCATAGGGGGAAGTTTCATTTGTCAGCGCTTTAACAGTGAGTCCCAAATAGCGGTAAATCTCGCCAACCCATGCGCAGTCACGCGCAGCTAAATAATCATTAACAGTAACGAGGTGAACTGGCTTTCCCGCTAGGGCATTGAGAAAAAGCGGCATTGAAGCGGTTAATGTCTTCCCTTCGCCTGTCTGCATCTCAGCAATGCAGCCGTGATGCAGGGCAATTGCTCCGATCAGCTGCACATCATAGGGAATCATATCCCATTTTTGATGATACCCAGAGACGTGAATTTCGGTGCCAACAAGCCGTCGACATGCATTTTTGACCAGGGCATAGGCTTCTGGGAGGAGGTCATCTAGTGTTTCGTTCTCATTAAGACGTTTGCGCAAGCCGGCTACTTTCTGCTTTAATTCTGATTCTGAGAGCTTTTGATACGCCTTTTCAATAGCGTTGATTTGCTTGACAGTTTTGCGGTAACGCTTGAGTTGACGACTCTGTGCTGTTCCAAATATTTTTTTTATCAGGCCTAACATAAAATTGATAAGAGGATAAGAAGTGAAGCTTCATTGTAGCTCAAAACGGGATTTACAGCTATACTCATCAAGCTCGAAGAGAAAAAATGCCATTTGAAACCCAAGCCCGAGCGAAAGGCTTCTCTCATAGACCATTTTTGAGTGTCATATTTTTTTTAAAACCCAAGCCCGCGTCTGATGATTGCTCAGATAAATTTTCTGTTTTTTACCCGCCAGAAGCTTGAATTTTTAGCATACTTGAATAAAGTAGGTGAAAATTCAACTGTTGGGCAGGCGGAAAAAAAGAATTTTAGCTGAGGCTCCTGCGCAAAATTCCACTTCGAGTGAAATTTTGCGCAGGAGCCTCAGATGAGTAATTATGCCACCCAACTTGGGTTTAAAACTTGAAGAAGGTTTCAAAATAACCGTGTAGCAGGATATAATTGCAACGATTCAAAGGAGTTCAAAAACCCTTATTTTAAGCGATGCGGATTACTGTTTACGAGCGCGAGACTGGCGAGCTTTTCGAAGAAAAAGTTTACGGAAGAATTTTTATCGAAATGCTTTATAGCCGCGGTTGGCTCGTCAAAAAACTGGCGTTTTTTCTTCGCCTGCTCATCACGCAAATGTCTTTTCTTTCTAAGGGCTATGGCTTGCTGCAAAAAACCGCTTGGAGCCGCTGGAAAGTTTCCCGTTTTATTACAAAGTTCCAGATTGACCCGACCGAGTTTGAGCAACCAGTAGCTGCTTTTCAATCGTTTAATGACTTTTTCATTCGCTCACTTAAACCCGCTTGTCGTCCAGTGGCTTTAGATGCTAATACCGCGATCATGCCAGCCGATGGGCGCTACCTTGTCTTTCCCTCAATCGATCAAAGCAAGGGATTTTATGCCAAAAACCAGACTTTTAATCTTTCGCAGCTGCTCCGCGACCCTGTGCTTGCCAACCATTATCATCGGGGAGGCCTCGTTATCGCACGGCTTTGTCCGACTGATTGCCACCGGTTTTGGTTTCCTTGTGATTGCGTTCCTTCCGAGCCAAAGCGGATTAGAGGGCCTCTCTATTCAGTTAACCCTATTGCTTTGCGCGATCGCCTGGCGATTCTCGCTGAAAATGACCGCATGATTACAATGTTGCAAACCCGCGCTTTTGGCGACGTGCTATTTATTGAGATCGGCGCTACTTTTGTCGGGGCGATCAAGCAGACTTACTGCCCGATGGCAGCGCGGGCGAAAGGAGACGAGAAAGGCTACTTTGAATTTGGCGGTTCTTGCATCTTGTTGCTCTTTGAGCCCAACCGAATCCACTTTGATGCTGATCTCATACGGGCCTCAAATGCTTATACCGAAACCCGCGGCAAAATGGGGCAGCCTTTAGGTCGCACTGCGGCTCCTACGCGTGCCGATCAGTGAAAAACTTCTGCCGCAAATCACCTTGAACCCCGCTATTTTTTCTAGATTCCATTGAGACATACGGAATCATTCGAGTTGTCTTCCAACTACAAGCAGCAAACTCGGGTTGGGTTTGTATCAAAAATCATATTCAAAAAAAGCGACTCAATTTATAATCGCGTGTTGATGAAAACAGCGCTTGTTCAAGATTGGCTTATGACAGTTGGGGGAGCGGAAAGGTGCTTAGAAATTCTTCTCGAGCTCTTTCCCTCCCCTTTATTTACACTTGTTTACAATCCGAAAGCGCTGAAAAAAACATTTCTAGAGAACCAACCAATCAAAGCGAGCTTTATTCAAAAGCTTCCCTTCGCAACAAAGCACTATCAGCGCTATTTACCACTTTTCCCTCTTGCAATTGAACAATTTGACTTGACTGACTACGATTTAATTATTTCCTCTTCTCACTCCGTTGCAAAAGGAGTACTTACCCATTCTGAGCAGTGGCATATTTGCTACTGCCATACACCGATGCGTTATGCATGGGATCTGTATCACTCTTACCTCACCCAATTCCGACTTAAGCGCGGATTTAAAGCTGCCGTAGCGAAGTTTTTTCTCCACTATTTAAGGGGATGGGATTACCAGTCTGCCAGCCGTGTAGACGCCTATATCGCTAACTCCCGCTATATCGCAAAAAGAATCGAAAAAACTTACCGGCGAAAAGCTGCTGTTATTTATCCCCCAGTAGCTACCCACTTTTTCACACTGGGGCAAAAAAAGGATTCTTTTTATATCACAGCATCGCGCCTTGTTCCCTACAAAAAAATCGATCTGATTGTCACCGCTTTTGCAACCATGAAAGATAAAAAACTCGTCGTCATTGGAGACGGCCCCGAGCTAAAAAAAATACGAAGCAAGGCGACAAAAAACATCGAGCTTTTGGGATACCAAGAAAACTCTGTTTTAAAAGACTACTTGCAACGGGCAAAAGCGTTTATTTTCGCCGCTATCGAAGATTTTGGGATTCTTCCCGTTGAAGCTCAAGCTTGCGGGACTCCGGTGATAGCTTACGGAAAAGGGGGATGTTTAGAAACTGTCATCGAGGGGAAGACAGGACTATTTTTTCGCGACCAAACAGTGCTGAGCTTACGCGCGGCAGTTGAGAAGTTTGAGCAACTGCAAGATCAATTTTCGCCGGCTCATATCCGAGCCCACGCAGAAACCTTTGGAGAGACCCGTTTTAAACGAGAGTTTTATGCATTTGTCACCCAGTCTTATCAATGCAGAGACTCCCGCTAATACCTCTGAGTACGACCTATTTTTCCCTTTAGCGCTGCATAAATGTTCAAGTCCATAGAGCTGTTCGAGCTTTGATCCAAAAAAGATGAAATTTTATGTAGATGATAAAGGGAAAAATAGGTCGCACTCAGAGGTGCTAGATTGTGGCACAAATTCTGAGCATACTCCTTCCGACTCAAAATGAAAAAATCTCGCTGAATTTGACAGTCTCTTTTGACCGATTTTTCCCTGGGTTTTATCCACCTGCCGGATAAGAACCCAGGAAAAAAGTCGATCAAAATAGCCGCGCCAAATCATCGATCTTTTTGCATTTTGAATCGGCTCGGGGATATACCGAAGACGACTCAATCTGCAAAAATCACGCTGAATTTGACGGTCTCTTTTGACCGATTTTTCCCTGG
>JBCCHO010000069.1:0-9523 GCA_039028715.1 Chlamydiota bacterium
AAAAAGTTGAGCAAGATGTTTTTCGAGATTTCAAGGAGATCTTGCAGGGAATGGTTGTAACCATTTCCAAAAGAGCTCCTTGGAATCTCGGAAAACAGATGCTCCAAATTTTTCCAGAGCCTTGTGAGAAATGCGGGCTAAATATCCATAGGTCGCACTCACAGGTAGTCAGAGATTTTTGTCGTGTACAGAGACGGCAAAGGGTGAACTTGGGCAAGGTTATCTGATTCCAGCTTGAACAATATCGTGCATCCGGATTAATCCAACGACGCGTTTGTCTTCTATCACGGGAACAACCATGACCCAGCGCTTCTTATCCCGCTGCATTAACCGAAGCGCATTCCAAGCCCGCTCTTCTTTTGTCGTGGAGACGCAATCAGTTGTCATCAAATCTTCCATTGTTTTATCTAAGATAGTCGCAGAATTTTCTTGCAAAGCTCGACGTAAATCTCCGTCGGTAAATACTCCTTTTAACTGCTTCTTTTCATCGACAACAACAAGGCACCCTGACCGCTTAGCTGTCAACTCAACAAGGACGCTGCTTAAGCGATCTTGCGGCTGGCATAGTGGAATATGCTTTCCCTCAAGCATTAAGTCTTTTACCTTGACATTCATTTTTTTGCCCAACGTTCCCGCAGGGTGATTGAGTGCATAGTCATCAAGCCCAAAACCCTTTGCCTTCATCAAAGCAACAGACAAGACGTCGCCAAAAATGAGCTGGATAGCTGTCGATGTCGTCGGAGCAAGGTCAAAAGGACAGAGCTCTTTTTGAAACGGAAGCGCAATTGTCAAATCACACTCTTGCATCAGTTTCGACTCAGAACTGAGCACCCAACCAACTGTTTTAGCTCCACGCTGTCGAATATAGGGAATCAGCTGCAATAGTTCTTCGCTCTCGCCGCTCTTGCTCAATAAAATGACCACATCTTGGGGCGAAACAATGCCAATATCTCCATGCAACGCATTTGACGGTGGTAAAAAAAGCGCTTTTGTTCCCGTTGAAATCATCGTAAGCGCGAGCTTTTCTGCAATGATGCCGCTCTTCCCAACACCTGTAAACACCAATGTCCCAGGACAATGAAGAAAAAGATCGACGATTTTTTCTACTTGTGCAAAATCGATCCGGTTGAAAAAAAAATCCAGATTGCGCTGGTACTCGGCAAAAAGTGCTTGCAAAACGAACTGATTCATTGAAAACGACAAATTAATAGACTTGAACTTCAGAGCCAAATAATATAAGGATAAAGTTAATCTGACAACCCACACTAGTGCAGACTCGTCCAGAAATGGATATAACCTGTTGATTTTCAAATTATTAAAAAAAATTTAGTGGTGGTTTAGGTGAATCGTCATCAGACGTAAGCTTGGATTTTAAGTCTATAGGAGATAAAAAGTGGGTGACAAAGTCCCGATTGCAGTCGCACACGGCGATGGTATTGGCCCTGAAATCATGAAGGCCACGCTTAATATTCTTAAAAATGCAGGTGCTGCGCTCGATATTCACGAGGTGGAAATTGGAGAGAAGGTCTATCTCTCTGGGCACTGTACCGGAATTGAAACTAAAACATGGGATACCATCCGAAAATTCAAGGTATTTTTAAAAGCGCCAATCACCACTCCGCAAGGCGGCGGCTTCAAAAGCCTTAATGTGACCGTCCGCACAACGCTCGGTCTTTATGCTAATGTGCGGCCTTGTGTTTCCTATCACCCCCTAGTTGCGACCAAGCACCCGAACATGGATGTCGTGATCATTCGAGAAAATGAGGAAGATCTTTACTCGGGAATTGAATACCGCCAATCACCAGAGGTTTGCGAATCGATCAAAATCATTTCCCGCCCTGGATCAGAAAAAATTATCCGTTATGCATTTGACTATGCTGTCACTCATAACCGCAAAAAGGTCACCTGTTTTGTCAAAGACAATATTATGAAGCTCTCTGACGGCTTGTTTCATCAGGTCTTTGATTCAGTGGCTGCAGAGTATCCGGATATCGCAAGTGATCACTGGATTGTCGATATTGGCGCCGCAAAATTGGCCGATACCCCTCAACTCTTTGATGTTATTGTCATGCCCAATCTTTACGGCGATATTCTTTCTGATATCGGCGCCCAAATCGCTGGCTCTGTCGGACTAGTCGGGTCTGCTAATATTGGCGATCACGGCGCTATGTTCGAGGCAATCCACGGCTCAGCACCGAGAAGAGCGGGGCAAAATGTCGCTAACCCATCTGCGCTGATCTTGGCCTCAGTGCTCATGCTCATCCATATTGACCAGTGCGACATCGCAACTAAAATTCAAAATGCTTGGTTAAAAACCATTGAAGATGGCATTCACACCTACGATATTTACAATGAAAACGTCAGCCGCGAAAAAGTAGGAACCCAAGAATTTAGCGCTGCTGTATGCCAACGCCTAGGACAAAACCCCTCTTCTTTGCACTCGGTAAACTATGAGCAAAAAAATATGACTGCTCATAAAAAGTATACGCATCAACCAATAAAAACAGTGCGCGAGCTCGTCGGGGTTGACGTCTATTGCTATTGCCCAGTCACAGCTGATGAGCTAGAAAAAAAAGTCACTTCTTTTAGCCCTCCGACACCCTTTCAACTCGATATCATCACAAATCGCGGGGCTCGCATCTATCCCGATGGAATACCGGAAACATTTTGTATTGAACAATGGCGCGTCCGCTTTCTTGCAACCAACCACAAATGCACCCAGTCTCATATCACGGCATTGCTAGAAAAACTGATCAGCGCCGACTTCGACATCATCAAAACAGAAAATTTATATCACTTCGATGGAAAACCCGGATTTTCTTCGGCTAAGGGGTGACTCTCATTGGATTACTCTAGTGTTGGAGATGACTTTTCGAGATGTGTTTTAACAGCGGCTAGAAATCCGCACCCATACATGCCATCGATCACACGATGATCAAAAGTAAGCGATAAGTGCATCATTGAGCGAATCGTCATCTGATCGCTTTCAGATACGACAACTTTCTTTTGAATTGCTCCAACGCCGACAATCGCTACTTCAGGATAGTGAATGATCGGCACTCCGATTAATGTCCCCGACATGCCGAAGTTGGTCATTGTCAACGTTCCCATCCCGACATGTTCCGGCTTGAGTTCTCCACGCCGCGCTTGCTCCGATAGTTGCGCAACTTCCTTGGCAATTTCACGTGCAGCCAGCCGATGACAGTTTTGGATTACTGGAACTAGAATCCCCTGCTCCACACTCACAGCAATCCCAAGGTGAACAAAGCGCTTAAGCACAATCATCTCGTCTTCAAGTGATGCATTGATCAGCGGATACTCTTGTACAGCACGCGCAATGCCTTGGGCAATAAAGCTCGTCACTGACAGCTTGTACCCATTATCGCGCAAAAAGCTCTCTTTTTGCTCTTTGACAAAATCGACAACAGAAGTCATATCTACTTCATTAACTAACGTAGCATGTGGGGCTTCATAGAATGAACGCACAAGTTTATCGGCAATCATCTTGCGTATTGGCGTGATTTTCATCCGCTCGACCTGCTCACTTTCAACGCCTGCTTTTGCCGCTTCTTCTTTTTTTCTACTGCAAAGGTAAGCCTCTAAATCGCGTTTGGAAAGCCTTCCGCCTGCACCAGTTGCGGAAATATCTTCGAGCTCACTTAGCTTAATTCCCTTCTCACGAGCAATCCTTAACACGACAGGGGAAAAAGATCCTTTCTTACTTTCTGAGGTCGCCTGCGATTTTTGCTCAGACGGCTTTGGCTGGTTTTCTGAAGAAGTCATAGTTTCGGTCGTTGTAATCACTGCTAATGGGGCTCCAACATCGAGTTGAGCTTCAGGCTTTGCTAAAATCTCTTTGACTTTCCCCGAAACGGGAGAGGGAATTTCGCTATTGATTTTATCTGTCGAAACTTCGAGTAAAGGTTCATCGAGCTCGATCACATCACCTACCTGCTTGAACCACTGAATGACAGTTGCTTGAACGATACTTTCACCGAGTTTCGGAAGCTTAATTTCAATATCTTTTTCCATTTATGATCCTTTTTCGTAAGAAAATTCTTGCAAGAGCCTCGTCAAAAAAACTCACGTACCTACTCTAGCCAAGTCGCTGTGTGGTATTTCTTCTCATCAATTTGTTTTTCTTTTTTTGCTACAAAGACAGCTGCTGCAGCATCTCCCATGATATTGACCATTGCCGAACCCATTTCACGCAGGTGATTGACTCCAGCTACAAGGGCAATTCCCTCAAGAGGAAGCCCCATTGCATTGAGGACAATCGACAACATAATAATCCCCGTCCCAGGAACCCCCGCTGCACCTATAGCAGAAATAAGCGAGATAATGACTAGGATGATAATTTTTACTCCTGTAATTTCAATTCCATAAGCCTGGGCAATAAAAATAGCCGAAATAGCTTGCCCAATTGATGCCCCGTTCATATTTACTGTCGATCCCATCGATAAAACAAAGCCAGAAATATCTTTAGACACTCCCAAGTGTTTTCGCGCGCATTCTAGAGAAACCGGAAGTGTCGCTGAGCTACTGCTTGTCGTGAATGCGACAACAATCGCATCTTTCATCCCCTTAAAAAAGGGTGCAATGCGCAACTTAGCTAAATATTTGAGCGTAACACAGAAAACAAGCAAAATTTGCAAGATAAACGCAATGTAGTTGCACAATAGGAATTTCAGTAGGGGATAGATGACTTTAAGCCCAACAGATCCGACAGCAGTAGCAATGAGTGCAAATACGCCATAAGGAGCTAACTTCATCACGAGATGGCTTAATGAATACATGACTTCGCTAACTGATTCTAAAAAGTTCAGCACTGGCTTTGCCTTTTCGCCAGCCAAATTGATTGCAAAAGCAAAAAAAATCGCAAAGACGATAATTTGCAGCACATTGCCTTCTGAAAAAGCGGCAAAAGGGTTTGAGGGAACAGTGGCAAACAGAAAATCGATAATTCCCAATGTCGGCTTTACTTCGCCAGAATCAACTGGCACGACAAGGTTAAGCCCAGCCCCAGGTACGAGTAAAAACCCAAGAAAAAGTCCAAACATAATCGCGATCAAGGTCGTGAATAAATAGTAAAGTAACGTTCTAAGCCCAATCCGCCCTAATTTCTTGGGATCGCTAATATGACACATCCCAACGACAAGTGAAGAAAAAATAATTAGCCCCACAAGCATCTTAAGCAAGTCGATAAAAGCCCGCCCGATACGATCAAGGATATCGATTTTACCTCCAACGACAAGTCCTGTAATGATTCCTAATACAAGACCGATAACAATTTTAATCCAAGGCTTCACAATTCTCCTTATGTTCCAAGTAAATCTCTAACTTGCGCAAAAGTTGTTTATATAGCTTCGCTCCAGCTACAATTTCGATGCTAGCTTTCAACCAGCCAATGGGTAGCGGTAGCGATGACAGATTAGAAGGCAACTTCACCCAATCCTTTTCTGAGCATAACAAAAGATCACAATGCTTTCTCTCGCACAGCTGTGCAAAACGGCGCAACTCTTTTTCTTTTGGTGCTACATGGTCGGGAAGTTTCCACTGCTCAACAATATCTCCGCCAAAACTACGTACTGTTTGGAAAAATGAAGTCGGATGACCAAGGCCACAAAAAACACCGACTCGCTTCTCTTCTAACCCTAGCCACTCTTCTCCTAAAGATGTCATCACCCGCTGCGCCTTCATTTTTGTGCCAATCACTGGCGCCGCAGAATAACGGGCAAGAGTTTTTCTTACCACATCGTAATGATTAGCATCGAAAACACCGTGCGCAAAGAGATAATCAGCGCAGGCAAGCCTTTCTGGGAAGTCGCGCAAATAGCCCCGCGGCAGAAAAAATCCCTTCCCGTAAAGATCCGATGCCTGAAGCATGACGATTTCGAGATCGCGGTGGAGTCTCCTATATTGCATTCCATCGTCTAGAAAAATAAGATCCACAGACTGATAAGCAGCGCGCTTAGCACTGGCCACCCGGTTTTTACCGACAAAGATTGCTGCACCAGGTAGAGCTTTAAAAAGTAGATAAGGTTCATCACCGCAGAGCTCAGGGCTGACATGTGAAGGGTTTAATAAGTGGAGTTCTTGCTTTCTCCTCCCTAGCTTAGAGCGGTACCCACGAGATAAAACCGCGAGTTTCCCCTTACAAGAAAGCTCTTTTCCTAGTTTCTCAACTAACGCTGTTTTTCCCGTCCCACCCGCAACAATATTGCCAATACTAACAACAGGAACAGCCACCTTTTGTTTTTTTAAAATCGCGTAATTAAAGGCAAAGTGACGCAGCTTAACTCCCGCCTTCATCAAATGACTCAAAGCATGTAAAATGCCTCTTATCCATCGTACCTTTCGTCTTCCTTCAATAACATCTGTAATATACGTTTCAAGCTGCACGTGATAAACCTTTTTCTCAAATCGACTAAGAAATCAACTCGTTATTTCAGCGGCTATCTTTTTTGACTTGGAGTCAAAAAAGAGCGCTTCTTCAACCCGTTCAATAATAATGTGAATAGCTGCCATGTGTGCTTCTTGAATGCGGTCCGAAAAAGAAAATCCCGACACAATCCATTCAAGATCGCACATTCCACGCAAAACCCCACCTGTTTTCCCCAGAAAAGCGACCGTTCCAAGACCTTTTTTTACTGCTACTTTAGCAGCGCGAATCAGATTTTCTGACTGACCACTTGTTGTCAACATAACTAGCAAGTCTCCTGCCTGGCCATGCGCTTCGACAGCTCGCGAAAACACCTCTTCAAAACCGAGATCATTGCCAACACATGTAAGGTGTCCGGGATCAGCTAAAGCCAAAGCGGAAAGTGGTGGTCTCTGTTTGCGGAATAGCCCCGTCATTTCTTCTGCAAAATGCATCGCATCACAAAGGCTTCCACCATTGCCCGCAATCAGTAGCTTTCTATGCTGATTGTAGCAGGTTAAAATACGCCTCGCTACAGCTTCAATAAAAGTAATCGCTTCTTTTGTTGCTAACTGTGCAATAGCCTTTTTTGCCTGCTCAATTGAAATCATAATTTCTTCTTGCATAATACCTCTTTGGTTGGTGGCAATTACGAGCTATATCCATCACGATTCAAAATGAGGAGAGATCAGTGACTTGGGGCAAGCCTCTTCGGGCCATTTTTTGCGCGACAAAACTACCACTAGGAAAAACCGCTCGAAAGCGGTATTTACGGGGCTTCGAAAAATACGAATTATTCAGCCCAGGTTACTCGATGGTACTGAGTTTCGTCAATTTGGTTTTCCTTTTTTGCAACATAGACAGCTGCAACTGCATCGCCCATAATATTAACAACAGTAGCAAAGATATCGCGCAATCGATCAATTCCCGCTACCAGAGCAATCCCCTCTAAAGGCAGTCCCATTGCCCCTAAAACAACAGATAGCATGACAAGCCCACTTCCAGGAATTCCCGCTGTGCCAATTGCCGAAACAAGCGTTGTGACTGCTAAGATAAAAAGACCGACAGCCGAAACTTCTATTCCATATGCTTGAGCAATAAAAAGCGCTAACACCGTCTGTCCAATTGCCGTTCCATTCATATTAATCGTCGAGCCCAGCGAAAGAACAAACCCCGAAATATCAGACGATAACCCCAGGTGATTACGCGCGCATTCAAGTGAAATTGGGAGCGTCGCTGAGCTGCTACTCGTCGTAAAAGCTACGATAATCGCGTCTTTCATTCCTTTAAAAAAGGGAGCTACCTTCACTTTAGCAAGTGTCCGCAGTGATAAAGTAAAGACAACGGCAATCTGGACAACGCAAGAACAAAAAATTGCTACCACAGCCCATAAAAGCGGTAAAATCACTTTAGACCCAATTGCTCCAATTGCTGTAGCAATCAGCGCAAATACCCCGTAAGGAGCAAACTTCATCACAAGGTGGGTCAACTTTGCCATCACTTCGCTTAAAGACTCAATAAATGCCAAAACAACTTTTCCCTTTTCCCCAGTAAACTGAATTGCTAGTGCAAAGAAAATCGCAAAAACAATAATTTGCAAAATATTGCCATCATTAAAAGCGGCAAAGGGATTAGACGGAACAATGGAAAAAGCAAAGTCCAGTAAACTTAGCGTCGTTTTGCCATCAGTTGAAACGGGAATTGGGAGCTGTAAATTTTTTCCCGGTTGGAAGACATAGACCATGACTAACCCGATGCCAATTGCAACTAAAGTCGTCAAGGCATAAAACAAAAGAGTTCTTAGGCCAATTCTTCCCAATTTCTTTGGATCACTGATATGGCACATTCCCGTTACAAGGGAGGAAAAGACAATAAGTCCTACAAGCATTTTCAATAATTTGATAAATGCTTTGCCAATGAGGTCTAAAATCTCTATTTGTCGGTTTAAAACTAAGCCAACTATTGTTCCAAGTAACAAACCAATGAGAATTTTTAGCCAAGGCTTCATAGAAATTCCTTATTTTATGCTTGCTCGAAACAATCTGTGTCAATAAAGCCTCCGCTCAAAACTCCATTTGGAGCGAAATGCGCGCTTTTTATGACCAATCCAGGTCAAAGTCAAGTTGAGATATCCTACTGAGGATAGGCGGTTTGACTTCGGCTCGGCTCGGCAATAAATCGTCAAATTTCGCCCTCAAAGCGATGTTTGCAAGAGCCCTTAAAGACAGAGCAATACAAGGAACGGCAAAAGGCAGGCATCTTTTTATGCCCATCACGATTGGAAGTGCCTTTTACCGTGCGAAAAGTAACGCACTTTTATTTCTAAACATGATTGATATAAACCCAAGCTTACGTCTGACGATGGTTCAGATAAATTTTCTGTTTTCTTACCTGTTTAGGGCTTGAATTTTCAGCATATTTCAATAAAGCAGGTGAAAATTCAAGCCCTAAACAGTTGGAAAAAGAAAATTTTAGACGAATCGTCATCAGACGTAAGCTTGGGTTATAAGATTCAATGGCAATCAAGTTTCATTGAATATTTCTTAAAAAATTAAGGTCAATCAAGCAGTACCGAATCGCTTAGTTGCGCACTATAAATGAAAAAAAGAAAAAAATCCAGTGAAATCCCAGCTTGACCTAAGCCCCACCTGCTACTTGTCTTTGACCCTTTCTCAGATTGGCTCATCTTCAACATATACCCAAGCCGATTCAAAGCGAAAAAAGGTCGGTGATTTGGCGCGGCTATTTTGATCGACTTTTTTCCTGGGTTCTTATCCGGTAGGTGGATAAAACCCAGGGAAAAATCGGTCAAAAGAGACCGTCAAATTCGGCGAAATTTTTGCATTTTGAACCGGAAGGAGTATAGATTCTAAGTTCTACCTTGTGCTATCATTTAATCCGTATTTCTCACCATCCTCTGGGAAAGCTTGGAACATCTGTGTTCCCCGAATATTCCAAGTGACTCTCTTGGAAATGCTTATGAACATTCCCTGCGAGAGTCACTTGAAATCTCGAAAAAACAGACTGTTTAACCTCCTACGCAGAGCTGGTGAGAAATACGGGTTAATACCTGTGAGTGCGACCTATGGATATTGATTTGAA
>JBCCHO010000070.1:0-9515 GCA_039028715.1 Chlamydiota bacterium
AAAAATTTGGAGCATCTGTTTTCCGAGATTCCAAGGAGCTCTTTTGGAAATGGTTACAACCATTCCCTGCAAGATCTCCTTGAAATCTCGAAAAACATCTTGCTCAACTTTTTAGCAGAGCTTGTGAGAAATACGGGTTATCCCCAAGTTCACCTCTGGTAGGTGGAAAAAGAGAATTTTAGATGAGCGATCAGAAGACACGACTTGGATTTAAAGGATCTCTCCGTGATAGTACAACCACTTGCAATTGATAGTTTGAAAAAAACTTTTTTCGGTAAACGTGCAGTCGTTTGTGCCTTGGTAGATATAGGCTGTAAAGGTAACAGTTGCAGAGTGCTTGTGCTCTTCAAAAGCGATAATTTTTAACCGAGCAAAAGTAGAAGCCGTTGAAAATTGAGAAATACTGCGCCTCCAAGAAGCCCGATTTCGTGAGAATTGCGGGCTTTCCGGGTGGGTGGTTTCCATGATGTATTCTGGAAGGTTAAGCGCGTAGGCAGTGAATCTCGAGCGCATCAGTTTGAGAGCGTTTTCTGGTAGCTGGCCATCGTGGAAAGGTTGACAACAGGCCGTATAGGTAAATCCACTACAGCAGAGACAAAAATTTTTTTTATCAGTTGTCGGCATGAAGCTTCTGGCTATAAACCCAAGCCCGGATTTCTTACAAGGCTTTGGAAAAGTTTGGAGCATCTGTTTCCAAGTCTAGTCCCTTGGAAAGGGTTAAAACCCAAGTTGTGTGGTAGAGTTGCTCATCTAAAATTCTCTTTTTCCACCTGGCCAAAGCTTAAATTTTCACCTACTCTATTCAAGTATGCTGAAAATTTAAGCTTTGGACAGGTAAAAAACAGAAAATTTATCTGAGCAACTCTACCACACAACTTGGGTTTAAAAACCTTCTCTGTGGGAATAGATTGAAATCTCAAAAAAACAATCTTTTGCGGGGAGCCTCTGTTTAAACATTTTTGCAGAGCTTGTGAGAAATCCGGATTCAATCTGAACCATCATCAGACGAGAACTTGGGTTATAAATCATTTTTATCTAGAGGGCAATTCGATGCTTTTGTTATCCTAACTAGAAGAAGTTTTGTCAAAAAAAAACGCGTCGCTGTCTCCCGCGCGGAAAATAGCAACCAAGAGATTTCAATTATGCATAAAGCCCTCAAACCTTTGTTAGACATTCAAGAGCTGGATATCAAAATGATCCGGTTAATGCGGATTAAAAAGCAACGCCAAAAAGAGCTCGAACAGATCGACTCTTTACGTCAAGAGCTTCAGGAGCAGTTAAATCTTAAAGAAGAGGAAATTACTGATTTGGATCATCAGGTCAATGAACTAGAAAAAAAGATCAAAGAACTATCCGAAAAATACAAAAAGCTCGAAGAAAAACAAAGTAGCATCAAAAAAGTAGAAGAATTTAATGCTCTTACTCAAGAAATGACAACAGTAGAGCGAGAAAAAGCGGCGCTCGAAAGCCAAACATCCAATGTCCTCGATAAAAAAGTGGCAGAGGAAGAAATTTTAGAAAAAATCAAGGAGAGCTTGAAAGCTTCTGGAGAAAATAGCCGTGAGATCGAAGAGGAGATTAGAGCAAGTATTAGCAAGATTAATAGTGAAGGGCAACATCTCAAGCAGCAACGCGATGCGCTTGCGAGCAAAGCGGATTCTGAAGTGTTTGCCATTTATGAACGGTTACTGCGCAATAAAAAAGATCGGGTCATTGTTCCAATTGAGAATCGAGCGTGTAGTGGGTGTCATATTGCGCTGACACTGCAGCATGAAAATCTCGTGCGCAAGGGAGAAGCTTTGGTCTTTTGCGAACATTGCTCTCGACTTCATTACTGGCAAGAAAGTGAGGCTGTTGAAGGAACGCCCATTGCGACGCGTCGCCGCCGTCGCCGCACGGCAAAAGTGTAAATCCAAGTTGGCGCCTATTTTCGGACTTTCAGTCGAATCGATGAAAGCTCGAGCTTCAACTCGGATATCAAACGCTGTTTCGGAAAAGGAGGTAATCGCTCCTAAGTTGGTAAAAAAACCAATTTAGGAGAGGAAAGTCTGGACTTCTTAGAAAGAGGTGCCAGCGAAATGCTGGGGGCCGTAAGGCTACGGAAAGTGTCACAGAAAACAGACCGCTAGTGTAGTACCTTGTAGGAAAGCAAAAGCAAGACGACCTAGATAGGATGAAAATGCTTAAGTTGATGACTTAAGCCCCGCAGTAGCAATACTGAGGAGCGACAAACCCCACCTGAAGCAAGAATAGAGCTGATTGTTTTTCGCAAGATGAAGCTCAATTGATCGCTTGAGGATTTTGGCGACAAAGTCCCTAGATGAATGATTACCGCTTCTTTTTACTTGAAGCTACAGAATCCGGCTTATTCCTTTTCCGGACGTTTTTTCAAAATGCACCATTGAAACAGACAGGTTAGCGATAGGTGGGGTCCCATTTGTAGAGCTCGCCATCAATTATTTTTGTTCGGTAAACCCAAGGATCTTTGTTTTCCCTTAGCAGGCGGTCGCAACCCATGACAATGCCTTTAAAAAGACCGTGGCGTTTGATTGCAAATAGCATGTAGGTTGAGCTCGATGGGCGAAAGTGACTGCGCGGGCCGTCAACTGGGGAAAGAACATTTTGATGAAAGAGGATCACTTGCTCAATAGCTTTTCCAACAAAATTTTTGATAGGCGGCGCAGCGGGAATTGGGTTTTTTTTGAGCACCAATTCTTGATCTTTTCCCCAAGGTTCGACATAGCCTATCTCGCTGAATAGGGACTGGGAAGGGTACAGTAAAGCCGCAAGTAGCCATAAGAAGCTTTTGCAAAGTGTCATGCGGCAAAATATGCGGGTTAGCCGCCAAGCCTTCGAATTTCGTTTCCAAAACGATGTGTGCAAGAAGCTCATTGTTAAAACCCGTACTTTAGCATTAATACAGGAAAGAGCTTATGCGAATTCAGCGTTGGATAGGCATAGCTTTCATATAGGCGTTCGTTATAGAGTTTTGCCGCTTCTCCAGCGCCATAAATGCCTCCAAAATACCAGCCAGCTTCAAAACTCGTCGCAATGATGCCAGCAGCTAGCTGGCCTTTGGAAAAGAAATGGACGGCGGCTGCAATGAATAGACCGTTGAGCAGAAAAGCTGTGATTGCCGATTGCGTTTGACCGACGTAGAGATAGCCACCGCCTGGGATCAGGGCGTTAAGAGTCTGCGCTTTGGCAATCGATTTTTTGTTGTTTTCATAGGTTGTGAGCAGATTGGTGACATAAGATTTAGATGGATCGGTTGCTGCAATCGCGCATAAAGTGGCAAGATCGCCATCAATGAGCGCTGTTGCGAAGTCGAGATGAGCTTTTGTCTTTGGGTAGTAGCGATGAATAAGGCAAAGAATATGGTGAGCTTTCTCGGGTTGATTTGTTTGCAGATAGCTCTCATAAAGAAGAATCAGTAGGTCGTGGTAGGCGGGAAACGAAGGGCGAGCCGTTTGATACAGAGTTGAGCCTTCAAAAGATTGAACTGCTTCCTCATACCGTTTCCCCAAGTAATAGCTAAAAATAATTTGGTACTCGATCTCCTGGAGTCGTTGGTTATCTGTTGGTGAGAGAAGAAATTGAGCCCGTTTAAATGTCGTCACAGCTCGGTAAAGATCGATCTCGGCTGCAAATTTTTGACCGATCAGATATTCCTTTCCCCAAGCGCTACTTTTTTCTGCGGCCGATAAAGGGGGGAAAGGCGATGGCAGCTGTTTTAAATATTTATCTTGGACGGTGTAGTTGACTTGTGGCTCAAGCTTATCGGGGACTCTGTAACAGCCCGAAAAAATGATCGGTACGATAAGTAGAAATGCTAGGCTGTATTTCCAAATGGTCCTCTTGGACAATAACAATAGCTTAAAAATCGTCTGGGGTTTTAACGAGTTCCAGCGCTGCGTCGAAAGACTCTGGATCGTCTGTTTGGCTGCGGTAAACAGTTTCTTGGCGTTCTGTAATTTCTTTGTACTCATCAAACGTTTTTATGATGTGGGGGCGAACAAAGATGATAAGGTTAGTGATGTTTTTTTGGTAGTCGTTTTCGCTGAAGAAAGCGCCGATGAGCGGAATTCCGCCTAAACAGGGAATTCCCGTTCTTGCGTGAGTTTTTGTATTTTGAATTTGACCGCTTAAAACAAGAAAGCTTTGGTCGGGCACGCTGACAACTGTGCGCGAAGAGGTTTTGCTTGTCGTGATTCCAGTTATGTTGTCACTTGATGTCGTCGAGCCAATATCGGGATTGATGAGCTCAGTGATGTCTTGCTCGATATCGAGTGTGATGATGTCGTTATTGCCGATTTTAGGCGTGATGCTTAAGTTCACGCCAATATCGCGATATTCTAGGTTTGCTGTTTGGACTGTATTTTGATTTGTATTTGTGACAAATGAGCCAGTGTAAGGAACGTTATTGCCAACAAATAAAGTCGAGTTTTTATTGTCTTGAGTGACGAGTTTTTGGTTAATTACAACTGTTGAGTCGCCTTCAACTTTGATTGCATCGACGAGAGAGCCGAGTGAAAAATAGGTTTGTCCTTTATGCAAAATGATATCGCCAATCACGCCCAAGTCAAAGCCAGTGGTAAAAGGAATAAAGCTTCCGGTTGGCGTCGTCGTTGCTGAAACAGTTCCCAGATTATTTTGAAAGTCGCGTAAGGTGTCGGGATTATTTTCTGAGTTTTGGGGAAAACTGCCTGTTGCATAGGCAAAGCGATTGCGGTACTTTCCCTTTGACCCCCAGCGCAACCCGAAGTTAAGCGCATTGCCCAAGGTAGTCTCTAAGACGAGAACTTCGACAAAGACCTGTTTTAATGGAACATCGATGCTTTCGATCAGTTGACGCAGCTTAGCGAGGGTATCGGGATCACCAGTACTGATCAGCGAATTTGTGATTTCAATCCATTGGAGAGCCTTGATAGCAGAAAAAAGTTTTTTATTTGAATCTGTGCTCACTTTTTCTAGATCTTGGCCAATTTTGCTCAGCGCACTGACAATTTCTTGGCCTGAGTGGTACTCTAGCTTGTAAATGAGAAAACTCATGTCGGCGAATTGCTCGATATCAGATTGATTTTCACTTATTCTTGGCTCTAAGTTATCGAAGCGCTCTAAAAGAGAGTAGACTTCATCGACAGATTTTGCGTCGCCAGAGATGAGAATAGAGGATGTTGCTGGCATCCATTGAAGGTGGTTAATGACATCAAATAGCGACTGCTGAGAAACGCCCGAGTTAATGAGATTTTTTTCAAACTCGCGCAGCATTCTAATCAACTGTTCTCCGGGGGCGTTTTGCGGCTTGTAAATTTTATAGCCAGAAGCGGCGCGGGCTGGAGATGGAGGAACAGCGCTGGCCACATCAAATTGGGAGATAATAGCCTTGATTCGTTCAATAGCTTGGGGGGGGCCATTAAAGACAATCGAGTTGGTTGTTTCGATAAACCGCATAGAGTTGATGGTTGCAATTAGTTCTTGACTACTTTGCGTATTAATAGGTAAATCTTTGGTGCTATGGCGCAAGTCTTCCATGAGAGCAGGGCCGGAGAGGTGCTTTAACTTGTAGATAAACAATGTGGTTTCAGAGGTAGAAGGCGTAATATCGAGCTTGGGGAGGAGGTTTTTTAGCCGCTCAATTGTGCTAGGAGATCCAGTGAAAAGGACGGCTTTTCCATTTGAGGTAATCTGCGCGTTTTGCAGTGTATTAATGAGCTCCTCGTCGGCAAATCCAGAAACTTGCATATCTTTTGCAAGTTCAACAGCTCCTTTTTGGATGGCTTCTGCGGAGATATGGATTGGCTGGTAGACAAAAAATCCAGTATTTTGTGGTTTTTTAGTAGTCACTGTGCTGATATCAATGACAGGGAGCAGGTTTTTTACCTCGGCAATCGAATCGCTTGTTCCCGTAAAGAGGACGGCTTTCTGATTGGCTGTGAGTTGAGCAGATTGCAATGTATAAATCAGGTTGGAATTAGCAAGGCCGCTACTCTGCATGTCGGTTGCCATATTATGCACTAGAGAAAGGAGCTCTTCAGGGGGTTTATGAGCGGGGTGGTAGACAAAAAACTCATTTCGCTCTTCTTTGGGAGAAATCCTATTTGACGAAGCAGTATCGATTGTTGGCAATAGCTCTTTAATACGATTGATTGAAACCCCAGATCCAACAAATAAAATTCCCTTTTTATCGCCGGTCAGACGCGCTGTTGATAATGTCGTCAATAAAAAAGAGTCTGTAAATCCGCTTTCTTGCATATTTTCGGCCATGTTATGGACGAGAACGATGAGTTCTTCAGCGGGAAGGTGACTTGGTTGATAAACAAAAAATTCATTGGCTTTTTCGCGCACTGATTCAGGGTTATCGAGGGTTGTTAGGATCTCTTTAATTTTGTCGATTGCGGTCGGACTTCCTCGGAAGAAAAACGAGTTAGAAGCTTTGAGGTAATCAGCGCCTTCAATCGTTTTTCTAAGGTCACTGTCTTTGGGAAGAGAGCTAGCGAGTTTATCTAATTCTTCTTTCACATAGGTGTAATCAGAGTATTGAACTTTGTAGATATAAACAGAGGATTGAGCTTTTGTGTGGGCAGCTTCGTCGTCGATTAAAGTGACTAGAGCGCGGATGCGATCGAGAGATTCGGCATCTCCAGTGAAGATGACGGCGCCATTAGTAGACATTTTTGCTGACTGGAGCGCATGTAACAGCGCTGGATCGGCGAGGCCAGAGAGTTCGAGATCTTTGTCTACTTTTTGCACTTGTGCGAGAAATTGCTCACCACTCATGTTTTTTGGCTTATAAATGAAAAAATCGTTACTCAGCGGAAGCCTTGAAGAGGTTTTTCCTTCGTGAATGGGAATGTCAAAAGTGGGAAGCATCTTAGAGATTGTTTCCAATGAGCGTTCATCGCCGAGGAAGAGCAGAGAGTTGTTTCCCTTGATCCACCGCATCGATTGAATAGCTGAAATAAGATCTTCATTGCCAGTTGATGTTTGTTGAAGGTTTTCAACCAATTTGTCTAGGGACTGTTTGATTTGTTCTTCAGTTCCATTTTTAATTTTGTAGATGTAAAACCCTTGGTGCATTGAGGTGAGTTCATTGTCGGTATAGGGAAGATCGATGTCAGTTAAAATTTTATTAATCTCTTCGAGAGCTTCTGGGGCGCCGATAAATAAAAGCGAGTGGCTAGAGCGGATGTATTTCATTGAGTTGAAAGCTTCGATCAGTCGCTTCGAAGCATTAGGTGCTTTGCTAAAATCAGTGCTGATTTGGTTCAGTGCGCTTTCTAACATTGCAACCGGCTTGTGCTTGATGTGGTAGAGCAGTAAGTTAGATCCCGTTAGGACGCCGTCAAATGTACTGGTAATAGAAGGCAAAGTATCTAGATCTTCAAGGATAGATAGCGTTCTTTCTGTGAGGAAAGATGTTGAAACGATGAAAATCATTTGGGTTTTATCTTGAGGCACTAAGATCAATGGGTTGCCTTCAGATAAAGGCATAATAATTTGTTGTGCAAGTGGAATCAACTCTTCAGGAGAATTGTGTTTTGTTAAGTAAGACCCTACTTCAAGCGGTGCGTTCGGCGCATCTAAAGTAGACATTAGCCGCTGAATTTGTTCGATATTTTGCGTGATATCGGTAATGACTAGGTGTCGCGTTTCCTCAGAAACTTCGATGATAGAGTCAGGAGATAGAAAAGGAGTTAAAATCGATTTTAATTTCGAGGGATTGGCGTTTTCTACCTTGAACACGTAGGTCATGATCGGGAGAATAAGGCCCTCTTGTGGAGGTTGGTTTTCTGAAAATACAGTGGCTATTTGGCTGGTAGCTCCCGATTTTGTAACGATAAAGTTGTTTTCTTGTTCGATGAGCTCAAAGCCATTTACCTTTAAAACCTGCATGAGCGCTGTCATGATATCAATGAGTCGCGCAGGACCTTCAGAGACAATAGAAACGTTAAACTTGAGCTCCTCTTCCTGATACATAAAGTTGACATTGCCAACTTGACTAATGAACTTGAGGCACTCAACGATAGAGATGTTATTGAAGTTGACGGTGTACCCATTAGCGGGATCACCGGAAAGCAGCTTGGACTGTGCAGGGGGCTCTTTTAGGGGCTCTGCGTGTAAATAAACAGAGAAAGTCAAAAGGGCAAAAAGAAGCGAATAAAGATGCTGCTTAAGACGCGTCATACTGCCTTTGGTTGCGAATCGAAAAGTCATCGTCCTAAATGTAAGCGGAAGGCTCTAAATGCTTCTCTTAGCCTATTGCTTATGTTATGTGCGCTGTGTTGCAAGTGCTGCATAGAAGCGCTAAAGTTTAGTTGCATTGGCTTGTTTGCTTGGCTCCGCACGTTCTATAAAAACATGGTTTGAACTATTGGTCTCTTGTAAAAAACAGTTTCTTATTGAGGCTCCTCGCGCAAAATTCCATTTCGAGTGAAATTCGCGCTTTTGTCCTTGAGAACTACTTTTTGTAAATTACCTATCCTTAGCAGGATATGTCGATTTGCAAAAAGCAGCTCTCAAGTCAAAATCATCAAATTTCCCTTCGAAAGCGATTTTTGCGGGGAGGCTCTAATATCAATCGATTATGTCAATCTAATACCTGTGAGTGCGACCTATGGATATTTATTTGAATTTTTCTTTTTCCCATGCTTGAAACGGAAAAATGGCCCCTACTTTATCCAAGTATGCGCTCATTTTTCCGTTTCAAGCATGAAAAAAATTGAAAATCTCTCTAAATACCCATAGGTCGCACTCACAGGTAATATCAGATCTATTTTTCAAAAAATGAGAAATGCTTTCAGCTTGCAACACTTCCTAGCTCATGTTTCTCACCCGTTCTGCGTAGAAGGTTAAACAGGCTGTTTTTTCGAGATTTTAAGCGGCTTTTGCAGGACATCCCTTACTAACCGTCTTGTGAGAAATACGGGCTAATCGCTTTGTGTGTAAAAAAAACTATTAAAACGTAAATAAGATTTTTAAGACAGAAGAATCTCTTGTTAGCCCCATGCTAGGTTACATTTTCTCCGAGAACTCATCAAAAATGTCGGCAAACTTAGCCCGCATTTCTCACAAGGCTCTGGAAAAATTTGGAGCCTCTCAAATATGTGATCTTTTTGACCGGATGCTGCAAACGTAGATACTCGAGCCGATTCAAAATGCAAACAGGTCAAAACATGCGCCTTGACCTGTTGCAGAATCTTGTGGGAAAATATGTTGATATAAAAAAAAATTAAGAATATAGTCTTGCCAATTGAAAAGAGAGAAAAAGTATTTGGCAAAACGTTGTTGTTAGCTCTATAAAGTCAGGATCCTTTTGGCCGATGCTTATTTAGGGCTTAGAGAGGACACACGGGAATCCTCATCCCGTTTGGGGGATTGAGATGAAAGTGTGCCTTGTTTATAATTATTTGAAAGTTCGCTCACAAGCATGTGGTCTTTTCGACGGGATGCTGTAGCTTGCGAACCAAACGTATCTACGTATCCCTTTTGGGAGAAGTAGTAGTAGCCTGGAC
>JBCCHO010000071.1:0-9421 GCA_039028715.1 Chlamydiota bacterium
CTTTTGTCCTTGAGAACTACTTTTTGTAAGCTGCCTATCATTAGCAGGATATGTCAATTTACCAAAAGTAGTTCTCAAGTCAAAATCATCAAATTTCCCTTCGAAAGCGATTTTTGCGCGAGGAGCCTCTTTATGCAACCAGTTACAATAAGTAATCGACCCTGAAAAACTCTTCGCGCAAAGAGGAAATCATCTTTTGTGCTCTACTTTTGATAAAAGATAGCTGTTCTAAAAAATTTGGTTTTTAGCACTTTGAGGCCTTCCATCAGAAGCTTTAAAGCTGTCTTTGTACTTTTTAATTCCTTCTGCTACATTCCCACAAAAGCGCACTTTTCCTTTTTCAAGCCAAAGAACTTCAGAGCACACTTCCTGTATATTAGAAAGGTCATGAGAAGCAAAAAATACAATGCTAGAGTTGTTAATAACTCGACAAATGTGTTGCTTGGTTTTTTGCTGAAAAAGCTTGTCACCCACTCCTAAAACTTCATCTAGCAATGAAATTTGGGGAGTGACTAAAATTGTCGCCATCGCAAAACCCAGTCGAATTTTCATTCCACTCGAGTACGTACGTACTGGCATATCGAGATAGCTCCCTAATTGAGTAAATTCAGCGACAATCTCTCTTTTCTTTTCGATTTGACTCTTGGTTAGCCCTAGTAGAATCCCCTTTAAAAAGATGTTGTCGTACCCTGTCGATTCTTCATTAACTCCAAGCATAATATCCAACAATGAGGTTACTTTACCGTGAATAGAAGCTTCACCAGCTGTTGGCTCATAAATCCCGCTTAATAAGCGTAATAACGTTGTTTTTCCCGCACCATTATGTCCAATGAGGCCAACTCTAGCGCCTTCGTGGAAAGTCAAGGAAATATTATCTAGCGCTCTTACTGTTATGATCTTGCTTTCATTCTTAGCTATTAGCCCCCCTGTCGCAAGATGCAAGATCTTTTTTTTAAGCATTTGTTTTTCGACTCCATAAACAGGCAAGTCGAGAGAAACTTTTTTTAATTCAATTAATGGCGACACTGCGCTAGACCCAAAAAGCAATCCGACACCTGGCCTTTATTAATAACAAGAACGCTTGCAAAAATCCTAACACTAATAAAATAAAATTGAACATAATGTTATACAAAGATGGCATAGTTCCTATTAAAGGACCTCTCACCAGTTCAATAATTTGATAGAAGGGATTGAGATAAAACACAAAGGAAAATCTGTCTGGAATCATCTCGGGCATCCACATCACAGGTGTGATGAAAAAAGAAACCTGTAAAATACTTGCAATGATAGGTTTAATATCTCGAAACCGAGCTCCAATCAAAGCAAAAATTAATCCATAGACCAACCCATAGCAGGCCAACACAATGAGCCCAAACAAAAAAGAAAAAAAGCAAATAGAAACCCTGAAATAAATGAGCAGCGGCACGATAGCGATTACATTATGAAGAAAAACAAGAAAGTTTCTAGAAACAACCCTTAGCGGATAAACCGAGTAGGGAAGTTTAATTTGTTTGATTAAGTTTTCTGCTTCAATAAAGCTATCGGTCAACTCCAAAATCAGAGAAGAAATCAAGGTCCAAATTAAAATGCCAGAGGCAATATAGGGAAAATAGTCCGCAAGATGAACTTTTAACAATTGAGAATAAAACAAACCCATACTGTAAACCATTACAGACATGCTGATCGTAATCCAAATGGGGCCCAGGTAGGAGCGCCGATATCGAAGACGGATATCCTGCAGCCCTAGATTGCCCCAAATGCGCCAACTTTTTATGCCTTTAGCTAAATCGGACAGCGCCAATCGCCACTGTTTAGGCAGTCTAGCTGCCCAATAAGTTTTTTTAATTCCCTCTAACGCCATGCTAAAAGGCTAGCAAAAAATAAATAAATAAGTAAATTAAAATTTTTCGCAATTCGAGAGTCTGTACACGACAAAAATCTCCCGCCAGCGGGGAGCAAAGACAAAGTAAAAACCCAAGTTGTGTGGCATAATTGCTCAAGCTTCTAATGTTGAAGAAGAAACAAAGTAGACCCCTTTTTTTTGGGCAAGGCCGCGCAAAAAAAGATAAAAAACGCCGCCTATTTGATACGGAGCGCGTGTTGACCCATATTTCTCATCAACAAGAGACTCTCGCAAGGTATGCTTATCTGCTTTACGGCTCTCCAGAGTTTGGCGAGACATGTGGGTTAAATAGCGGCGCAGCGCTTCAAAGTAGAGCTTGGCTTGCAATAAATAATCGCCACAGTCCATGGCCGCAGCAAGCCCTGCAGGAGAATAGTCGTCGAGAAAGTTTGTTTTCCAATCGATTAGATAATAGACATTGCGATGGCAAAAAATAAGGTCGATAAATCCTTTGATTAATTCATGTTTGCGTGAAAAAAAGAATTCGACTTCGGGATAAAGATCGGTGGGTAAAACTTCCGAAAGTGAAAAATCGAGCAGTGGAACGGTAAATGCGGCGCGTACCATTGTCTCAATCTCAACAGTCCAGGGAGCTAGCGCTGTTTTCTTAAGAAACTGCTCTACCGATTCTTTTAAAGAGCCCCGATGCAGCCACTGCTCTCGAATCACCTGCTCAAATAAAGCGTGAATGATCACCCCCGTCTTTGCTCCTTTCGGCAAGATCGCTTCATCGTTAGTTACAGGCTCTTCTATAGGCTGCGTTAGCTGGGACGGCTCGCTAATCTTTTCCAAGGGCTGATGAGCTGCACGGGATAACGAGGAAAAAGAGGCCAATGGATGGGGCTTGATAGCTGCTCGAAACTGCGGCGGCGGTAACAGTGCATATTTGTCGCGAGCGTTGCGCAAAGGTTGAGTCGGCAAGCTCGATGTTTCAAGCGTTGTCACTGTTGCTTTTAGCTTAGTAATTACCTCGGATAAAGGGGGCAATTTGGAAAGAAATAGTTCTAGCGAAGAGCTGCGATCATCTGCTACCGGTATTTTTGTCGGGTCGCACGCAACAGGCACATAAAGGCGCTGCTTAGCCCGCGTTAGTGCGACATAAAGCTGGCGCAAGTTTTCCGCTTGTCGCTGAAGTAAAATCTGACGGCATACTGGATCTTTTCGGTCAAAAGCCCTCCATTTTTTTTGGCTGCGCAATACCTCTTCTTGGCCCCGGTAAGAAGAAAGAGTGCCAAGAGCAAAAACAACGGCAAACTCTAGCCCTTTGCTCATATGAATCGTCATGATAGAAACTGCCTCGACATCGGCAATGGGCTGGCGCATAATGGTTGACTTTTCCCGGCTTTTTTCAGCTAGCGTACTGAGGTAGCGGAGCAGGCCTGCAAGAGAGCTTCTCGTCTGAAAACCATATTCGACTAGCAAAGTAGCGATTTGACGAAAGTCGCTAATCGCTTCTAGTTTTTCTTGTTCGACAAGTAGTGTTTCGAATTGTTTTCCACAAAGCCACTTGCGCTCAAGTAGGCTCGCGACCATTTTTGGCAGCCCTTTTTGATGAAAAATCTGATGAAGGTCGTGGATAATTGCGTGAATTGGAGCGATTTTTGCGTCGGATCTGAGTTCGTCATGTGTCATTGGGAAAAGTGAGTGCGCCAAGAACGTATTCATCGCGCTTTTATCCGCGGGATCTCGCACGGCACGCAGCAGCGTTTGCCACAATGTATAGCTCGCTGTCTTGGCAATCGGTTCTACTTCTTTTGCCAAAACGGGAACATTGCAGCTTTCGAGATAAACTTTGAGCCTGTTTGCCTGATAGCGGTCGCGGACAAGCAGGGCAATTTGGTCTAGCGGAATGGCAGCTTCTTGATTGAGAAAGTCAATTTCAGCGGCAATAAATGGAAACAGTGCTTCTTTTTCTAACGTCTCAAGGTCATCGAAACAATGAGAAACAAGAAAGTGAAGGGGGCTTTTGTCATCGGGAAAAGAGGTGTCTATTGCCGAGATTGGGCTATCGACAGGGGGGCAATCGAGCGGAAAGCCTGGCAATGAGAGCCAGTCGGGGTTATAGCGAAAAAGAGTATTGAGCATTTGAAGCAATTTCGGGTCGGAGCGGTAGTTGGTCGTCAGATAGCTTTTTTGGTTGATGAGCTTTGCTGCTGCAAAATAGGCGTTGATATCGGCGTCGCGAAATGAATAAATCGACTGCTTAGGGTCGCCGACAAGATAAAGCGTTTCAACTGGCTGGTCAACAAAAAGGCGCTTAAAAATATCCCACTGCACGGGATCTGTATCTTGAAACTCATCGATAATCGCAGCGTTATAACGCGTTTGCACCCGCTTTAAAAAGGCGGGAAAAGAAAGGCTCTGCTGCATTTGGTTCAGTAGATCGTCAGGGGAAAATTGCTGGGTTTTAAGCGGCAACATAGCGAGCTTATGCTGACACTTTTCGGCGATCCGCATCAGCGTGTGGATCGGGCTTTGCGCTGCCACTATAATGGGCCAGATTTTTTCTTTGACCAGAAAAAAATCGGCAGCCTTAGGAGGCAGCTTCCCCTTCGCCCGTTTTTTTTGGTAGGCGGGATCTAAAAACTGGAGCACATGCTGCTTTTCTGTCAGCAAAATGTCAAACTCCTGCGCTGTGCACTGCGGCTTTAATAAAGCAACTTGCGCGCAAAAGGCGAGTTTGACTTGACCAGCGCGGTTGCATATCTTGGTAAAAAAAGGGGCGACCTCTCTTAAATTATCCACTGTTATCGGTGGGCACTGCTTGATTTTTTGACAAAAGCGGTGATACGACTCAGTGAAATCGGGATATGGGGAAAACGCACTTTTCATCTCAATCAGTGTTAAAATTTTTGCCGTCAGCCTCTTGACATCGTACTGGTATTTTTGGAACAAGGCTGTGATTTGGGCTGAACTAAAAAGATCCGGACGCAGTGAGGTGCGCAAAAAGTCGTGGATTGCTTCTAAAACGGGGTTTTTGCTTTCGCGTCTTCTTTCCTGGTTTAGTGCGAGATGCACCCTGGCTTCAAAAGGATAGTCGCTTAGCATGCGCGCACAAAAGCCGTGAATAGTAAAAACTTGCATCTGATCTGTAGTCACATAGGCTTGCTCTAATTGCAGTAAAGCGGAGGCAACAGTTGCTTCTTTTTCCTCGAGCAGTGCCGTGAGATAGCCAAACTCGGCTGGCTCATCGCCGCGCAAAACTGCAATGGCATGAGCAATCGCCTGGCGGATTCTCACTTTCAGCTCACGAGCTGCCGCCCGCATGAATGTGACTACCAAGATTTGATCAAGCGCTGTGTTTTGGATTAGCAAGCGGACGACGAGATGTTCGATGGCAAACGTTTTTCCTGTGCCCGCTGATGCTTCGAGTAAATGGTGCCCCTGAAGAGGGGTTTTAGGATCAAGACAGTTAAACAGTTGCATCATCTATCCAGCTTATGAGTGGGCGCCATCTTTCTACCATCACCTCAGGTGAAAAGTGTGCGCGGTTGCCAAAAATCCACTGCACATAAGGATCGGTTCCTTGTTTTAGCTGCTGCGCAATAAGTCTGCTGAGCGCTTCTGGCTGCTGCTGTAAAAAGCAGTCTGTCCATTGGGGTAAGCAGGGCGATGGAACGGCTTGTGAACGCATATAATAAGTGAGCAGTTCTTTGAGCGCTTGCCCGGGATTTTTAGCGACGCATGCTTTGTTTTTTTGCGCCCACACTAACGCTTGCGCTGCAGGCGCTTGATCTAAGCAGCACAAAACAAGAAATGCTGGCAACACTTTGATCAACTGCGCTGTTGTTTTTGGGCCGCGCACGACGAGCCCTTGCGCAGTGAGCGCATGGATCACTCCTTCAATATGCACAGTGGTTTTTTCAGCTAGTGCCACTGTAAGCGGCGGCGCTATGAACGCATGATCATCGACTTGTTCTAGCTGAGTTGCCGCTAATGTGAGCTCAATTGTCATGGTTTTTTCCTGGTCTACCTGGCGCTCACTCCACTCTTTCGCAAGCTGGGTTTCCACACCTTCTTTGAACCTCCCAAGGGGAAGCTTGCCCCAAATTTCAGCTTGCCGCATGACTTCGTCTAATGGCATCTCGACAGGAAATTGGCGCAAGAAAAACCGGTTTAGCGGCGCAAGAGCAAACTCTTCATTCAAGGTCGGGTAGTCTAAATAGATTTGCAAGACTTTCCGACAATAAAATTTGAGTGGATGGGCGGCAAATGACGCCAGCTCTTTGAGCGTCACCCGGTGATTTCCCGGCATCGAGAGCGGCGGCAACGGGTCGGAAGAAAGAAACGCGGGAATCAACGGACATGGCTGATATGCAGTCGGGGAATAAACGCTTTTCGCAACAGCGTAATAGCGCTTTGAAAAACTGCGCACAGTAGGTTCTTTGGAAAAGCAGCGATGGTGAAAGGGAAACGGGGGATGAGCCATTGTCAGCGCCTTTGATGGTTTTTCTCCCTCGATCGAATAAAAAGTGTCGAGATAGGAAAGCATTTCCTGAATAAGGCTAGAAGGGGAACATCGCTTCCCATCAGTGGGATCAAGTGCGAGATAACTACAGTAAAAAGCTTGCCGCGTCGACAGAAAAAGCTCTAGGAAAAGTGCTCTATCTTCATCGACCGACGACGGCTCTTTTGGGTTGATTTCGTTTAATGAAGATCGGAAAGTCAAGCGAGGAAAGCTTTCTTCTTCCATGCCGAGCAAATAGGTCACCTTGGCCGGGAAAACTGCGCCGAGTTTAAGCGATCCAAAGAACAGGGCATTGAGATCGCCATCGACTAAAGAAGCCTTTTTTTCTTCAAGAGCATTAAACAGCCACTCCTTGATACTCATTGCCGAAAAGCGCGTCCCTTCGACACAGTCATCGAGCTTGCTTAACTGCTCTAAGCGCGCTTCAAAAAACCGATCATCTGTCTCCTGCTCACTGGAAAAATCAAAGTAGGTTGTTACTAAATTGAGGAGAAAGTCTTTCCATTCGGCTAGTGTCATTTCCCCATGCTCTAACACTTCTAAATCGCGCCTTAATGAGCGCAGCAGAGTGATACACTTTCCGCTACTTTCTACTTGTGAAAAGTTAGAAAACGGCGTGCCCCAGGGAAGTGGCTCTTTGGGAATGTGGGTGAGTTCTTCAAAAAACCGAAAAAATCCGTACTCCCAAGTGCCCGTTTCTTTGTCCTCTAAGGGTTCTTGCCCAATTAGTGCGGTCCGGTGCTGCCGATCCATACCCCACTTCACGCCCAATGTTTTCATTGCAGCCAGAAAGTCGCTAACTTCTCGCTTTTTTAATTGAAATTTTTTTTGTACGATCGGCTGGGACAAAAAAGACTCAATGCTCGCTAGATCAAACCGCTGATCGCGCAACAATAGAAGTTGCCAAATAGCTTGGATCCCATCACTTGTTGTCAAACGGGGCAGCCCATAGATTGAAAACCGAAATGGGCAGTCTTCTGCGCCAAAAACAAGCTGAATATAAGGGGCGTAATCAGTGATATCAGGAGCAAAGATTCGAATTTCTGACGGCGATACTTGGCCTTGGTTTGTCAGCTGTAGCAATTGCTTGTACAAAATCTCAACTTCGCGCAGCCGCGAGAAAGCGGGGCAACAGACAATCGATTGGTCCTCACTGCATACACTCTTCTTTAGGATAGCAGACTGCAAAATGGCTGCTTGCACTTGTTCGAGCAGCGTCTTTCCTTCTAAAGCGACGTAATGTTCATGAAAAGTAGCGTTGCGCTCTTCGAAACATCGAAACGAGCGTCGATATAGCTCACCCCAGTTTGCAAGCAGCAGATTTCGATCTTTAAGATAGCCAGCAAGCTCTTGTCTTACCTTGAGACCAACGCCCCTTTTAGCTTCACGCTGATCAATCAATACTCGTTTCTTCTCTGACACAGTATCTGTCCAAAACTCTCGACAAGGAGAAAATTGATAGTAAATGACCCGGATATGACGCGCAAGCCGAGCAAAAAGTTGGTGATAACAAGGGGCAAGAAATGGAAAATTAAGCAGATGAACAACCTGCTTTTTCTCCACTATTTGGGGAGAAATGCAGGCTAGCTGGTGGGGATGGTTCCAGTGAGAAAAAACGGCTTGCCACAGCTGTTGTTGCCAACCGTCTTGTTGCAGCCAAGAGTCAAAAGCGGCGCGATCAGCCTTCCCATATGAAGTAAACACTTGGCTGATGAGCACTGCGAGTTGCCGCATCTGATGCCTAGTTGCTTGCTGTGAATCTACCAGCCCCAAAAGATGCGCGAACTTTTCTTTTTGGCTCCACAGCAATGCTTCTAAATGAAGAGTCAAAATATCGAGCGGTGGCACACAAAAAGCAGTTTCCTCTGTGCTGCGGCAAATTGCTTGAATACCACTTCCCAGCTCCTCAAAGCGGAATCCCATGACTGCAACAGCAGCATCTTTTTCGGCCAGCTTCTTCAAGTAGAAGTTCTTAAGCTCTTTTCTAGGAACAAGCACCCAGTGAGGGGTGAAAAGCTCCCCAGACAATAGCTCTTGATGTAAGCAGTCGATCAGCGCTTCTATGTGGTTGCTAATATAGAATGTCGGTTCCAATGCGCTCTTCCTCGAATCGTTTGAGCCTCCCTGCGCTCAATAAAAGCATTGATTATCACCTTACAAGAAAGGGAAAATCTTTTTAATCACCTTGAGGGGGACCTTGATAATCAAGTTAAGCCCTTCATCTTTCAAAACTGAATAGATCATTTTTCGGACAATGATTTCAGAAATTTCTTTAACGGGAATTCCCTCTTCCGAGGTAATATCATTAAATTCCAAGCGGTCAATAGGGGACAAGCGATGAATTTTACCATCTGCAAGAATGACACTGACTTGAATATGTCTCAAAATTAACTTTTTAATCAGCGTTTTGCGTTTGCTATTCTCAGATTTCTCATCATTGTGCATATTGGCAACTAGTGATTGCCAGTTTCCTTCCGTTTTATCCTCATTATAAAATTCGATGTCGAGATAGATGTTGTCCATTTCAATTTTATCAATGACGATAGAACGCTGAAGATAGTGTTTATAAGGAGCAGCAATCTCGATCACTTCTGCTCGAAAAGCCGCAGGAACATAAGCTTCTTTCGGATTCCTAACAATCAGGTTTTGAATCGTAAATGATTCACGGTGAAAATCAATGTTATCGACTGTCACTGGCGTTTTAGTCGCACAAGAAATCACATGTGATACAATCACTTCAGGGTTTTTAAAAACGAGATAGCTTCCGAGAGCAATGAGAGGAGTCATCACAAGCAGCGCAATTAAAAGTGTTTTTTTTATAATACCTTTTCTCATGGCAATCCACTTCTTTCCTAACCCAAGTTCACCCCTTGTAGTGTCGAATTTTTATCGCCTCGAGTCGCTTGCGAGTATATACCGAAGACGATTCAAAATGCAAAAATCTCGCTGAATTTGGCGGATCCTTTTGACCGATTTTTCCCTGGGTTTTATCCACCTGCCGGATAAGAACCCAGGGAAAAAGTCGATCAAAATAGCCGCGCCAAATCACC
>JBCCHO010000072.1:0-9361 GCA_039028715.1 Chlamydiota bacterium
CTCTCCTCCGATGATGGCAGGTCCTGAGCTGTATAGAAAAGAGTAGAGTGCAACTGTCAAGATCGCGGCTATTGGGCTATATTTTTTTAGAGCTAGGAAAGGCATCGATAAATATCTCAAATTTTTGTTAACCAAAGGTTGCCACTTGCAACCTTGGATAACATAGGTGAAAATTCAAGCCTCGGGAAGGTGGGAAAAGAGAATTTTAGATGAGCAATCATCAGGTGTGGGCTTGGGTTTTAATCCCCAGTAAGCGCTGTAACCGTAACTTTCTGCTCAAATGGTCTCGACGGTCCATAATCGATTTTTTTTAATGCTCTTGAAAACTTGTGGGTAATTGAGCCAAGGGCTGCCGTGTATTGCCCCCTCTATTTCAATATAATGGTTATTTTTTCTGTTATCTTCTTTTTTGAGCAAGGCCTTCATTTTCTCTTGCTCTTCTTTTGGAACTATGGTATCGCCACCCTCTCCCTTAATATTGGGGATTCCAATTGTATAGAAATGCTTTCCTTCATTTTTAAGCAAGCTTTTCTTCGCATCATACGGTGGAGTAAAAAGTCTGGCGAAGAGTTGAAAGAAAAAATTTAATGGCCAAAGTTTCACGATTTTTAACCAGGTGGGTTTCTTTATGATGTTTAATCCAATGGTGTAGAAGTTTACAGGAGTTTGATCAAGCCAAATACTAGCCTTTTTGAACATTTCTGCTGCTTTTAGGCTAATTATGCCGCCAGTGCAAAGACCTTTAAAGCAAATGTCTTGTTCATCAAATTGTTGTTTCTCCATCAAAAATTGACCGATTATTTTAAAAGTTTCTTGAAAGCTCGCCGCACTACTTCTCCCTTGGCTTTTTCCCTTGCCAGCATAATCATAGGTAAATACATTGATGCCGAGCCTCAAAAAGGCCAGTATTTCTTGGCGAGAGTACTCACTATGCATTGTCCCGATTTGGTGTTGTGATATGACAACAGCTTTCTTTTTATTGCGCAAGCCAGCAGCATGCTTGTTGTCTTTAAGACAAACAGTAATATTCCGATAGTCCTTTTCAGGGAAGTTTTCTTTATCTGCAAGTTTCCTTACATAGGTTATTAAGTCCTCGTCTAGTTGATCCTCTAAGAGGATGTCCGCAAGCTTGAATTCGTTGGCATTCGGATGATGCAGATAGGTGAAGAGAGAAACAGGATTTTCAAAGAAAAGAGTTTTATCTTCTTCGCGAATACAATTAAATTGGGTTATGGGGAAGCGGAAAAGGTCTCTGCATGCTTCGTTAGTGAGCGCATCTGTTGGTACATTGCTTTTTGTAAGGGGTTGCTTGTTAGGGTGGGTTCTTTTTACAAGGATAACGTCGGTAGATTCAGCTTTATGGCTTAAACGTTGGAGATTTTTGGCATCTAAGATCCTGTAATTAAAGTTATGGGCAAAGGCATATATATAGGAGTAGAGATTTTTTAAAACTTGGCTGGGAATATGGATCGCTTCGATCGTCTGTCTCGATGAATTTTTAAGCTTGATTGCTGTTATTTTGCGGAACGCTTTTTCTAAGGGGCTAAACAAAGAAAACGCTGGATAGCGCTCTATTCTAAAAAGTGGTTTAAGGGTGGTTTTTATCTTTTCGGCCTGCTCTTTGTTATCGTTGTCCTTTTTTATAATAAGTCGTCTATTCTGTAAGTTCTCATAGGCATTGGTGTTATTTATAAAAGCGATGAGAGAGGGTTGATTATCTCTGGCAGAGACAGTATTGCTGGTTATGGGTTCAAGAGTATCCTTGAGCGCTGTGTATCCAAGAGATTCAATATCTTTTATCAAAGTGGGTTGGTTATTAAGTACTGCAATAGGAATTGTAAATCCATTGCCTATAGGAACGTTTGCATTAGATTTCTTATCATGGGCTAGAACTGTTGCTGCTTCGATCTGGTTTAAATCTTTTGTATTATAATGGTTAAAGCAAGCGACAGATCCAGTGCGGACTTCGGGAAAACATGTGGAAAAAGCTGGGTTAAATGTATCATCTCTTGTTATCTGTTCTTTAGAGAAGAAAAGCTGACGAGGGGCACCTTTTCTTTCTATAATGATCACGGCAGTTTTTATTTGTTCACCATTAGTTTCATCGATAACATAACACATGACATAGCTGTGAGGGTGAAACAGTTTGAATAAGTTAGCGCGATCGCGCACTCTTCCTTTATTATATGAAAATTTTATTCCGCGCATTGATCTTTCGGGAGTTTTTATTTTTATCGGCTCGGCGGATCGAAGAAGGGGATTGTTGAGGGTGACATGGTATTGCTTTATTTCTCCACCTATGTTAGCTAAAGAAGTTTGAAATTGTTTTGCATCGAAGTAGCAGCTATGAATTTTATCGCCTGTTTCCGTATGGAGTAGAATCGACTTTGCACCGATACTCCTATATCGCTCGATGCTATTTTCCAGTCGGCGCTGATCCCATTTTTTTACAGTTGGCAAAAGAATAGTGTTTTGGTTGAAAAGTCCAGAAAAGTACCCTTTGATGAGGGGAAGAGCTGTTTTTTTTCCATACTCTAAATCTACCCAGCTGTAGTTGGATGGTCTTTCTGTATCGAGAAAAGAAGGTTTAGTTATTTTGGGAATAGGCGATGAAACTGGTCTCAACGTACAAATCTTAAATAAAAGCCACGCTGCAAATCTCGCTATCTCCCAAATTGTGGAGCAATAAAAGGGCTTAGCAGCTCGCGGAGAATTTTCGTTGATTCGAGGATGGTATGAATGATGGTTGACTGAGGTTATAGGCATATTTTTAATTTTTTATATAGTTGGCTATATAGTAATGAAATGTAGATTATTTGTCAACTTTTTAATTAAAAAATAAGCGAAACGTGATAATATCCTCCCTAAACAATGTTAAAATGTCATCGTTAATAATTTCTTAATTTAAAGAGGCCAACATTGAAGGAAATTAGGATGGTTAAAAAGGAGCTGAGGCTAGCCCACTGTTTGCCCGTATCGTTAAAACCCAAGTCTGCGTCTGATGATAGCTCATCTAAAATTTTATTTTTCATTCTTTTTCGCTCATTTTGATTTGCTAACTTTCGTGCGTAGTTTTAGTTTTTTTTACAGACTGCTTTTGTGGCGAGAGGACGATTTCATCGAAGATAGTTTCGCGCTGCGTCGATAAAATGAGCTGAACGGTGTGGGCGACTTCTTTGGGATCAAGAGCGTGCATTTCGCCGACTTCGGGTTCAAAAGAAAGCGTGTCAAAAAAAGGGGTGCGCACCATGCCAGGCTGAATGATTGCGACTCGGACCTGGGTCGAAGCGCACTCTAAACGCAAACTTTGAGCAAAGCCGCGCAAAGCAAATTTGGTCGCGCAATAAATGCTTCCCTGTTTGCTTCCCGCCAGCGCCGCTTTTGAGCCAATAAAAATGATATCGGCAGAAGGTTTTTTCTTCAGTCCAGGCAACAAGTATTTGATCAGGTAAATCACACTTAGCGTATTGAGTTCAAACGTATCTCGAATGTGTTGGATTGACAGCTGCTCTAAGTGGCCAAATAGCCCTTTTCCGGCACTAAAAATGACAGCGTCAACAGCGTCAAAAACTGCAAAATCTTTTTGGCGCATCGTGCTCACTTTGGTCAAATCAAGTGAACAGGGATGAAATTGCGGGTGATGGCGCTGTTGTTTTCGCCTTGATAGCCCCCATACCTCGTGCCCTTGCGCAAGCAAATGATCGACAATCGCCTTGCCAATGCCAGAGCTCGATCCAGTAATAAGAATTTTTCTTACTGACATAGGAAAATTTTCTCCTTTGGAACCCATTGACAAAGCTGCTCAAAGCAAAAAGTCAGCAAACGTTGCTCACAACTTTTCGTCAGTCCCATTTTATTGTTTTCGCGTTCGCTACACTGCGCTAGTAGCGGTTCGCGCGGCTTGCTGGCAGTCATTTTTTTATAAAGCGGTTTGGGCAATCTAAAAGCGCCGAGTGTGACCGAGTGGAGAGTATCGGTGGTAATGGTGGTAAAGATTTTGCGAAAGAAAGCAGAGTAAAGCGCTGTAAAGTTTTCGACATAGAGAATCGGATCGAACCGCAGGCCAATGCGCCAGCCCCGGTTTTGCAGCATTTGTAGCGCTTTAAGGCGCGCGCGCAAGGGGGGCGTTTTTGGTTCGAACGTTTGAGCAATAGCAGCTGGGTTTAGGCTATAAGCGATGACCACATTGGGCGATAAAGGCGCGTTTAAAAGGGGCTGGATCGCAGCGCTTTTGGTTCTGATTTCGAGTTCAGCTTGAGGCTGGTTGCGAAAGAAAGGGAGAAACGAGGCGAGAAATCCGCTATAGCACTCAAGTGCGAGGCTATCGCCATCATAGCCCGAAAAGAAAGTGGCCGACTCAGTGCCGACTTTTGCTTGGATGGCGCTTTGAAACGCTTCGTAGTTGACAAAGAGAACATAGTGAGCTGAGCGATACATTCCCTGCAAAAAACAATAGCGGCAATCAAAGGGGCAGTTGAGCAAGTGGGAAAAATAGTAATTGCGCGCTTTGCCAATCCCGTAGCCAGCAGGAGCTTCGTAGACGAGGGTGCCTTTTTTTTGCGCGAGGATGAATGTGGGGCGGTTTTTTTGCAGCCGAAAGTTTTGGCCATGGCGATTAAAAATCTCGCCGTAATGATGAATCCAAATCGGTTGGTGTCGCCGCAAGCGCTGCTGAATTGTCTCGACTTGGGGGTGGCCTCGGAGGGCTTTCTCGATGTAGATCATACCAAGGGTAGCGGTTGGCTGCTGAGTTTTTTATCGAGCAGTGCAAGGGCAGCCGAGGCTGTTTTGCAGTCGAGGATATCTTGCGATAAAATGACTTGATCGGGGTAAAGCGTTTGCCAGCGGTGCAGTAATTTTTTGAGCTGTTGGGTTTCACAGGTGGTAAAGTGCCACTGTTTGAGAAAACTATCGAGGAGTGGAATATGGTGCGGCATGATCTGTTTAGCTAACCGGCTCATCTCTGTGATGACTGCATTAACCTTATCGATTTGATTGCCGATCAAGCGCTCGACTGTATTTTTTGTCAACTGATGAGCAGAAAAGCTAGTATTATCGGAAATCACTTTAAATAGGTGGATTGTTTCGAGAGGGGCAATTTTCGCTGCTATTAAGTAGAAGCCAGCGGCTTCCATTTCGCAAACCGGCTCATCGGGGTAGTCGGCTGTAGCTTGGTCGATAGTAAGGCATGCAATCGTTTCACAAGGAGGCAAAAAAGCAAAGCTGGGGAAAAAAGAACTTTGTCGCGCGGCATCGGTAATTTTATGAATCAGCAGCGGTGTTCCGATCGCTAAGGATTTGTGACCGGCGATGCCGATATTTAGCCAGCTATCGATCGGCTCATCGCGGTGAATGCCAGCCAGGTAGCTCACCGCAGCACCTGCTTTAATTTTCCCGACGCCTGAAATAACCAACTTGATTGTTTCATTTTCCCATATAGGAAATAAAGTGGGGCTTGCTAGCGGTTTTAAGCGGAAGTGCTCGATCAATGGATTAGCTTCAGCTTTAAGGGCAACGACGAGGGCAGTGGTCATGGCTTTACTCCTTGCGTCAATTTGGGGTGGCGATCGGGCAAAACAACCACGACCCATTCGCCTTTGATCGTTTTTTGAGATAAGATCCGAGCAAGGTCACTAGCTGGACCTTGAAAGTAGGTTTCATACATTTTAGTCAGCTCTTTGATGAGAAATAGATGAGAATCAGGAGCCATCTCGCTGAAAAAATCAAGTGTTGGTAATAAATGATGTGGCGTTTCATAAGCAACAGAAGCGCCTGGATAAGATAACATAGCTTCGATTTTTCGCTTTAGCGCCCCAGATTTTTTTGGCAGATAGCCGACGAACTGAAACTGCTCGCCGATATAACCAGAAAGGCTCAGTGCAGAGATCAATGCGCACGGGCCTGGTACAACTGAGACTGTAATTCCCGCTTCGTGGCAGCTTTGAACAAGTCGAGCGCCGGGGTCGCAAATCGCTGGGGTTCCGGCATCGGAGATAAGCGCAACAGTTTGGCCAGCGCGCAAAGCTTCGAGAACCTTTGCCTCTCGTTTCCGCTCGTTAAAAGCATGACAACTCAAAAGGGGTTTTTGAATATCGTGCGCTTTGAGCAGGGTGCGACTCACTCTTGTATCTTCGCATAAGATGAGGTCGCATGTTTTTAGCGCAGCGACAGCGCGGAAACTGATATCGGATAAATGACCAATTGGAGTAGCAATAAGTACGAGCATGCAAAAATTTTGCCCGCGATCGCGGGTTTAAGGTAGGTGGCACCCAGATTCGAACTGGGGATCAGAGCTTTGCAGGCTCCTGCCTTACCGCTTGGCCATGCCACCTGATCAAAAAAAGAAAAAAGCAATTATGAAGCAAGTGGGGGTATTGGGTCAATCACCAGTTTTAAATGCGGTGGGAAAAGTTCCCGTTCCTGAAAAGAAAGTGCGGACGAGATAGACTGTGGACGTCCGCTTATTACGTAGGAACTGCGAGTGAAGTTTCCTCAGAAACTATCATTCGCTGCATTACAGAATGCCAAGGGGAATAGGGACACGCTTTCATCTCAATCCCTTAAAGGAGATGAAGATTCCCGCGTGTCCTCTCTAAATCGCCTATCCTACTCTTCTTTGTCTGACTTCTCAATTTGAGTTTCATCATTGTTGTCTGACTTCTCAATTTGAGTTTCATCATTGTTGTCTGACTTCTCAATTTGAGTTTCAGTAGTATTCTCAGAATTTTGTTCCGCAGGTTTAGCTTCTTCTCTACTAGATGGATTCTCTAACTCTGCTATAGGTTGTTTATAAATTATATTAAAAACCTGTATAACCGTACAATCTGTGCTATTTTCAGGAAGATGCTTAAGCGCCAAGTTAGCCACTGATTTAAGATGGGTTAAATCTTGTTCCGTAAGTTCACCTTGGGATAACACTAGTTGATAAGACGTTGAGTTAACCTTTTGATTGCTTAAAAAATGATTTTTAGCGGCTTTGTTTACCTCTTCGCTACCTTCATTAGGGGTTTCTATAACCTCTTTGATTTCTGTATTAAAGTTAGTAAGGGTTTCTATATTATTTGCATTAACTTCTGTAGCCATTTTATACCTCAATTTGGGTTTTTGTTAAATAATTTTTACTAGTATTTTAGCATAAAATAAAAAGAGAGTCAACTTGAAAATGAGCTTATCCCGATAAATATTTTTTTTTAGGTTTTTGAATTTTTCAAGAGCCTCTTTATTTAAACCCAATTTGTGCGAAAAATCCTTGTTGAAGGGCGACTCCATAGCCAAAGCGTTATAGATGAGGAGGAAAAAAGGCGTTTTAAGCCTTTTTGCAGAGCTTGTGAAAAATCCGGGCTAGTTGTCACGTTGAACTTTCTCTAAAAAACTTTTCATATGCTCAAGCCATTTCCGATTACATTCTGTTACAGACAAATCAGGGTGTTGCTTATAAAAATCAATGGGCTTAAGAGCTTTCTTTACTGTCGCATAGTCAAGTTTGGCGAGTGCTAACAAAAACTGAATTTGGCTTGGTGTGAAATTTGTTGGGTTATCACCATGAGTGTTAATGCGGGAAACAACATGGCGCAACGTAAAGGCTAAAGCCTTTTTACCATTAGAATAACCAGAAGTTGCAACGGCATAAATTTTCCAAAAATCTAATGCAGGGTAGTGGTTTTCTAAAGAAAAGAGTCGACACTGACTGTGGTCATGCTGTTCGGTAAAAGGGGTGTCTATCCCATCAGAAATCAATTTTTTCATGAACCCCTTGGCGTTACACAATTTAATATCTAAGAATTGAGTCATTCCACAATTTGAATTCCCTTGTATGATGGGTTTTATTTGACAATCTATAGGGACTAAAGCTAGATGACGATCGATAAGATCATAAATTTTTATTAAATCTTCCTGAGAAAGAGCAAGATCGGGGTCAGCTTTTAATCCAAAATTCCACTTGGTATAATCGAGAAAAATAGAAGCAACTTTTTTAATAAAATCTATATCATAAAGAGCCTGATCAACACAAAGACTTGCTTTAAGCATAAAAGCAAGTTGATTAGGGCTGAGATCGTTCATAGAAAAGTTTTTTATAGATTTCTTTATGAGCAACATTGTTTGGTGGTCTAGAGCTTTTTCTTTAAAGGCTGTAAAAATATCTGCTAAATTTTTTATCTGACCGTTTTTTAATATATTATAGACCAAATCTTTGTCTAAATTAATATTAATCGATTTTAATTCTTCTATAATGGTTTTGCTTGTTTTTGAATCTGAATAATAATGTTTTGCGTTTAGCGCGATTTGCATAATCAAGTCATACTCTTCTTGATCTAAATGTCCCTTATGCAGCTCTTTTTTTGCCCTGCGAACTAAGTCTCGATACCCTTGTTGTATGATCCATTTTCTTTGATTTTTTGGCTGATCTAAATGCAACTTCTTTTTTGCCCTGCGAACTAAATCCCGACACGCTTCTTCTATCGCTCCTTCTATACTGTTGATCTCAGTATAAGTCTTAAGCCCAAAAGCCAACATGGCCACTCGGGTCTTTTTATATTTTTCAATGTTATCTTTCAAAAGGTAGCGAAATAGAGCTTTCGTTGCGCCAAACGCACATATGCCGTTTTTTTGTGCTGTCGTATACTCACCATTGTAATTGAAGTAATCTTCAAGATGACCAAGTGTTCCTCGATAAAATTCTTCTATATTGTATTTTTCTTGAGCCTTCGGCGCAACGTAGCTGTCTTTTATAAGGGCTTGAAAAAAAAGATGAGTGTCTCCAATAAACAACTTCTCTTTAGGGATATTGGTAAATTCCAAACAGCACATTGTTTGGTGTTTCACATTGCCACCGGGACGTTGTTCTAAACGCGCTGGGTGAAATCGAATGCCGTCTCCAGTATTGATCAAAACAAAAGTAAATTGACCATTTGGTTGCCGTTTAAAAAGGCCGAGGAGGCAATGATACTTTGGATAGGGTAAAGGTGTATTATAGCCCAAAGGTAACAAAATTTGTTCATTTGGCTGTAAATTCTTCACTTGATTTGCCAGTTGATCAGCTTGTTTTTTCCATTTGGAACTCGCTATATTTGTTTTTGAAAAATGCTGGATATTCAAGGCTGCTAAATCCCCAAGAGAAGAAGCAAAAGAAAAGTTATTTAAGCAGTCTTTAAAAAGAGGAAGAATATCTTCAGAAAAGTATCCATCAGGGTATAACTCGAGGAACTCAATTAGAAAACGAAGCTCAAATTGAAGCTCACCACCGTTCAGATTAGGCGAACCTGAGAGTTCCCCATCAAGAGCTATTCTTGCATATTGGTTTTCGTCTAATCCTATAAAAATTCGTTTTAACTTTCTATAGTTATTTGAATCTAATTCTTTA
>JBCCHO010000073.1:0-9360 GCA_039028715.1 Chlamydiota bacterium
CAAGAAACTTCTCTTCCGATTCCGATCCACTGCCTGTCTGTATGTACGGCCACTCCTCAGCAACTGTCTGCGTTTCCTTTTTCACTTTTTCTCCAAACACCGCCTGTATCCTTGTCGGCGACACAACAAAAATATGTACCCCCAGATACTAACAGTAATAAGTACTCTTTTTGCAACAGTATAAATAATCTAATCGATCGCGGTAGAAACTCCCTGATACAGGGCATTGAAAAAACTATTACTGTTTCAATAAATGTTTTCGCTTCAGCCCCATTTGCCATTGCCTACGCCTGTTGCCTATTTGCGGCTAAATTTGTAGATATCGATGAAAAAACTATCCAAAGAATCAACTTCTCGATGACGGCTCCCTGGCGAGCTAACGACTACAACGAAATTAACTATGCAAACAGTCCTTGTCTTCAGAAAGAGTTAAAGAAGAGCCAATCTAATGCTCCTGGAAAGCTCTATTTAGGAGCAATGCCTGTGCATAACAGGGGAATGTTCAACAAGATGGTTGAATCTCTCAATTTAACTAGTATCGAAGCACTCAATGAGCTTTTTGAAACAAAGGAAATGTGGAACTCTAAGCCGGTGACTGAAAAAGATTGGGAAAGTAAAGGAATTGATTATAACCTCACGGTTACTAACGACCACCAACTAGTCTCACATGACAACTTGGAGTCAATTGGTAAGAGCATCAAGGAGACATTGTTAAGCGGAAAAAATGTCTATGTTCACTGCCGCGCTGGCCGAGGACGCTCAGCAATGGGTGTTGCCGCTGCGCTTATTATGATGGGGGCAACTGCTGAGGAAGCTGCGAACATCATTAAAGAATCAAGACCGTCATCGACAATTATGAAAAAGTTAGACGATAAAATAGATAAAAACACCAAAGATGTGCAACAGGGCTTAAGATCATTTGAAAAGAACTATCGCTCTACTTTGGCATCGGACGATTAGTTCAGCTAAATTTTTCTTGGATAAACGAAAGTCCATTAGCATGCGCAATGCGCCGAATACCCGCTGGAGAAAGCGTTTCGCGCAACAAGTTAAAGCAATATGAGTAGTGCGCCGCACTGCTCATTTTTTTATGAAAAAAGGGCGCTGGGTACTCGCCCATCGTCAGTGAAATCCCGCCAAAAAAGTCGGCGCCAAAACAAAGCGCTTTTGAGCCGCCCAAAGAAAGGCCGTGACAACAGTGGTCGATCAGGCTGCTTGCTGTCGAGCCGAGAAAGTGGCGGAATAGATTCATCCCGATGATCCCTTGCCTCTCAATGATCGCGCGGGCAATCGAATCGGGAAGATTGCGCGGCGCTGGCGTCACTGCGCGAAAGTTCGAGTGGCTCGCTATTGGCGTGAGGTCGAGCTTCTTTTGATCGATCGCTTCGATAATATCCGCAGCTAATTGATCTGAAGCGTGGCTCAAATCAATGGCAATGCCTGTCTTTGCTAAATACTCGAGCACGCGCAGCCCGTCGGGCTTGAGCCCGACTGTTGTCCCATTGCCGCCACCAAAGCGGTTTTCGCCGTTCCAAGTCAAGCTGATATAAAGCAGCGGCTGCATGTTTTCGATCCGATCAAAAATAAGCGCTAGCGGCTCGTCTTCTTCTAATAGCCCGGACGCGTTTTCGATGGCAAGCAACGCCCTGATTCGGTGATCGTCAGCGCGATCAAAGGGCTTGATCTCATGGTGATAAGTTTTAAGCAACTGGCGCCAACACTCAAATTGGGCTGCTGCTCGGCGCGTTGATCCAGGGGAAGTTTCAGTGAAAATTGCAAATGTCTGGACACCGACCTTCCCACGGCGAAGCTGCGGTAAAGAGCAATTCGAATCGGGGTGCAAAGCAGCCGCCCGGTCTTTATTCTGGGCTAAATAGGCCAGTAAATCGCAGTGAAAATCGACGATACATGTAGTCATTTTGCAACGCTTTTAACCTGAGTTCTGAATTTAACGTCTTTAAGAGGCTCTTGCAAAATTCGATACAACTTGGGTTTTTAGGTTAAAAAAAGTGGTGAAAAAGGCGCATCAAATCGTGATACGTGACGTAAAAAAAGAAAAAGACGAGCAGCGCAATAAACGGAATCATCGCGCGCCGCATTGTCTTCGCTTTAAACGGCTTTCTTCGGATTGCTTCGAGCAGCGAAAAACAGATATGGCCACCATCGAGCACGGGAATCGGAAGCAGGTTTAAAATGCCGAGGTTAAGGCTCACTGCACCAAGCCAAAAGAGCGCTTCTTTAATGCCATCACCCCAGCTTTGCTGCATTACCTGCACAATTCCCACTGGACCAACGAGAAGCTTTGGGCTAATGCGCCCACCTATTAATCCAGCTAAAGTATAGGAAATTTCCTGAAAAACGCTGCCAAAAAGGGCCACTGGCTGCGGGTTATAAATGACAGCGCGGTCTCTTAGAGCAATCCCGAGAATGCGTTGGCGCTGTTGTTTTTTAAGTTCCTCTAAGCCAGCTTCTCTTTCTGCAGCGCTGTCTAGCGCCTCAATGGCCTTGCGCTGCTGCTTGATTCTCTCTGCCCATGCCGCTTTTTGGCCACTTGAAAAGGGAAAGTTTTCTGCTTTAATGGGAGCCACTGGATTGAGCAGGTAAAGAGCGCCATTTTGCCTGACCGGTTTTTGTGTTCCAATAGAAGCAATCATTGGCAATAAGTGCTCCCACGGGGTATCTCGCTCAAAAATGCGGTCCTCATTTTTCCAAGACAGCGGCTTTTCATTAGAGTTGCGCTCGACAATGATACTGACTGTCCGCTTTTGGACTGTGCGCAAAAAGTCGACACTATTTTGCACTGGCTGGCCATTGACAGCGAGAATTCGATCTCCTATCTGTAAACCAGGCCGATTTTCTGCTACCCGCTGCAATTGTGAACGCTCATCAACAAAAGGGGTAAAGCCTTCGATGACAAGGTCGGCTGTCATCACATAGGGAATAAAAAACAAAGAAGAACCTTTGTTAGCGAGCTTTGCCGCATACTGCCAGTCGCTTAGATTTAATTGATCTTTCGACTCAAGTTGTAAATCGCGCACAAGCAAGCGCGGCACGCTGCTGATCAGCGTTTCCCCAGCTCGCTCAAACGTCACAAGGACTCGGCGATCGTTAATGACCTGAGCGAGTTGCTCGTGTGAAAAGATGAGTTGACCATTCACCCACAAAATGCGATCTCCATCTTTAATTCCACTCTGGGCCATCGGATGGTCAGGGGAAAGCGGCTCTTGAGGATTAGCTTGGTAAATCAAATAGCGCGCTAAAGAAAGCACTCCAATACTCATCATTCCTGCCCGCAAATAAGAAGACTGATAAGGCGTTAAAGTGTAGTTGTAGGGGGTTTTTTGGTTGTCAAAATAATCGATTTTATTTCCTTTGATTTCCGCATCGCGCCCATTAAAAATCGCCGCATAGATAAGGTCTTGCTTCCCCTCAAAGGGCTCATTGTTGTACTTGAGAAGTTCGTCACCCGGGCGAACCCCGTACTGGTAAAGCTCAGAAGCAGGGTCGACAAAGCCAATTAGTCGCGTAAACTCGCCAAACTGACGTTCTCGCCCACCAGAAAGCCAGATAATGCCAAAGAGAACAAAAGCAAACACGAGATTAACTACCGGTCCAGCCAAGGCTACTTTAATGCGCGCCCATGGTTTTTTTGCGTAAAATCCATCTGAAATCTCATAAGGCTCTTTATCTCCTTCTTTATCCATCCCGGCAATTCTGACATAGCCGCCAAAAAGGAGTGGGCAAATCTGCCATTTCACACCTCGATGCATCCAAGAAAAAAGAGGCTTTCCCAATCCAATGCTAAACACCTCGATTTTCATTCCTTCGCGTCTTGCGATAAAGTAATGCCCAAGTTCATGGATAAACACTAAAACCCCTAATCCAAGAAGAGCTAAAAGAATATATAAAAAATGAATCATAGTACCTCAGATATGTTGCGCCTGCAGCCTTGCTTCGGCATCAACTGCAAATAGAGTTTCTAAATCAGCAACCTTGGCTGTTTGATGCGCGCTCATTAAACGCTCTAGCTTTTTACCAATATCTAGCCACGCAATTTCACTTGCCAAAAACCGGCTGACTAACACTTCATTAGCGCCGTTCATGAAGCAAGGCAGTGTTCCACCCTCTTTGATCGCATGATAGGCGAGCTGAAGGCAGGGAAACTTTTCCAAATCAGGTGGGAAAAATTCTAACTTGGGATGCTTTTGAAAGTCAAAGCGCGGCAATATTCCTTGTTTCCGCTTAGGATAGGTTAAAGCATATTGAATCGGAAGTTTCATATCGGGCTCGGCCAGTTGTGCCAACAACGAGCCATCGACACACTCAATAAAGCCATGAACCAGGCTCTGAGGATGCATCACAACCTCAATTTGGTCAACCGGAAGGCCAAACAGGTAGTAGGCTTCAATGACTTCAAATCCTTTGTTCATCAAAGTAGATGAGTCAATAGTAATTTTTTTTCCCATCGACCAGTTTGGGTGGCGCAGAGCATCGCTCACGGTGACTTGTCCCAAATTTTTTATCGGGACTCGGAAAAATGGCCCCCCAGAAGCAGTGAGAATCATCCGGCGAACTTGGTCGATCTTTTCTTTTTGCAAGCATTGAAATAGCGCGCTGTGCTCGCTATCAATTGGGAGAAGTGCGACCTGTTTTTCGCGAGCGCAGCGAATCATCATCTCGCCAGCAGCAATCAAAATTTCTTTATTAGCAAGGCCAATATCTTTTCCCGCCTCAATTGCGCGATAAGTGGGCACAATGCCAGCTGCGCCGACAAGCGCGGATACGACAAAATTGACCTCACGTGTCGTAGCAGCGGCAATCAAACCTTCAGCGCCAGCAACCACATTGAGCTGTGGCAACCGTTTTTTCAGTTCTAGCGCTTGTTCTTTATCGTAAACAGCCACGAGCTGTGGCCGGTACTTTACAGCTTGAGTCTCGAGCCGCTCAATGTTAGAATGGGCTGCTAAAGCAACGACCTCAACGTCTTCTTGCAAGTGATCGACAACAGCCAGTGTTTGCCTCCCAATAGAGCCTGTGCTTCCTAAGATTGCGATCTTTTTTTTCATAGCGTTGCCACCTTTTTGAGCCGTTTTTTTTGGTTACCAATGAGACGCACACCGAGACTGAAAATTAAAAAGACGACGAGCAACAATGCGACAAGTCCAGCGGTTGATACCGAGACTTGATGCACCGATAACAAGTGGCGCCCAAGGGCTACAGCGAGGACAGATGTGATGACTCCAATAGCCGCCGCTACTGCCATCACAGCTTTAAGCCGATGCACTAAAAACCGCGCCGCTGTCACAGGAACGACGAGCAAGGCCAAAAACAAGAATACGCCAACAGCCCGGAAGCTTGCAACTGCTGTTGTTGCCGTTTGCAACAGCAACATGGCCTGTAAAAAAAACAGCGAAAGTCCAAAACTACGCGCTAGAGTTGCGTCAAAAGCTGCAATTTTCCACCGCTTAAACAGCAGCAGTAATAAGGCGCTATTGCCAGCCAAAACCATCGCCCCAAGATAGATATCGCTGCAGTGCAACGCATCGATGTTGCCCATTACAGCTTCAACACCGAGGTGCGAGTAACGCGCAGTTAAACTCACAATGAGAATACCCAAAGCAAAAAAAGTGGTGAATACAAGTCCAATACTCGCATCGCGCTGCAATTTAGCCCCGCGCTGCAACAACTCGACTGAAAGCATCGTTAACAACGCGCTGACAAGTGCTGCGATCATTAATGTCGACAAACTTAGCATTGGCGCTTGGCCGTCTACTTTGCCAATAATAAACGCCAAGGCTAATCCGAGTAAAATCGTATGTGACAGGGCATTGGCCAACATCGTCATTTTTGTCAGCACGAGAAATGTTCCCACTAATGTTGCAGCTAAAGCAATGAGTATCAATACCGCTAATTGTACCTCATCGGAACTCAGTTCAGCGATGCTTAGCTTTCCTTGAATCAATAACCCCAAGCGCGCAAATAAGATGCCAAAAAACTGGCAAAAAGAGGCTCCCCAATAGGGATGGGTTGTTAACATTTTACATCCTCCCACTCTGGGATCGGCTGATCGTGGGGATCTGTCTTTGGATGATCGAGTAGTTCGGTTAATTTTTTTTCTAGTGCCGGTGTCAAAATGTGTTCCATTTCTTCGGCATTGCGGTGGACTCGATCGTGGTGAATGTTCAGTTCTGAGGTGAGATAAAGCTCCCATAACCGGTGAAGCCTCACGAGTTGCGTTGCTCGGATAGCGCCTTCTTTTGTCAGCCAATACCCGTGCTCTTTTTTTGCGATCCACTTCTTGCGCTGCAAGTGCAGCAACGCCAATCGGAGCAGCAAAAGCGAGCGGTGTTGCTTTTCAGCAAGGGCTGTTAATCCAAGCGGCCGCACACCCACTCCTTGTTTCCACAGCGTTTTTAAAAGGTTCTCGCACAGACAGCTAAAGCGAAACCTCAAAATGCGCGCATGGCGAAACAAAGCGCCCCGTTTAGGGGCAAAAAGAAGCGCCATCAAACACAAGCCGACTGCGACGAGAATAATCATCGGACCTGTCGGCAATGCAAAGCCCTTGCCCAACCACATTGGAAGATATAAAGCGAGCACATTGCCGCCAAAAGCGCTTAAAACGCCAAAGCAAGCTGAGATCACCAACAACTGGCCGAATCGATCGGTCAATTGTCGCGCAGCGATAGCGGGCGCAATGAGCATTCCCGATAGCAAAACAACTCCTGCACTGCGAATACCAGCAATAACGACAAAGAGCAGCAAGAAAGTAAAAAACCGGTGAGTTGCGCGCTGTTTCAGCGGTAAGCTGGCGGCAAATTGCGGATCAAAAAGAGTCAACTCGATCTGGCGAAAGGCCACACCGGTAAATACAAGACATAGACACGCAAGTAATCCGTAAAGATAAAGGTGAGTGTCGATCATCGTCGCTGTTTGACCATACAAAAATGTCTGCAACTGCTGATAAGCCAATGGATCGACAAATTGGAGTCGACTAGCCATGAGTATCCCTAAACCGAGAAAAAGCGATGACCCAAGCGCCAGCGCCGTATCAGCACTGAGTTTGAACCGATGTTCGCAGCGATGGATCGCAATGAGCCCAAGCCACGTCGTGAGAAAAGCGCCGACCAACACCAGTGCCGATAGCACTTTATCAGAATGAAGAGAAAACCAAACCATGAAAAACGGGGCGATAAGTACACCGGGATAAGCGGCATGCGACAAGGCCTCTCCAATTAAAGACCGGCGCTGAACTAAAACCATCCCGCCAATTAACGCGGCACTTAACCCCATTAACATCGAGCCAAGAGCAGATGCGCGTAAAACGGGGTGACAAAAAAAGTCGAGCAAAGAGTACTTCATTATCGAAGCCCCGCTTTTTCTTTTTCGGCAAGCACGCGCGCTTCATGAAACAGAGTATCGGCGCGATCAAATGCGGTTTTTAAATGGTTTTGCGTCAAAGTTGTCTCTACAGCGCCATGTGTGATCAGCGACGTCTTTAACAGCAATACAGAATCAAAATAAGTCGCAACAGTTTGCAAATCGTGATGAACAATGAGGATTGTTTTCCCCTGATCTCTTAGCTCGTGCAAGGTAGCAACAAGCGCTTTTTCTGTGGCTTGGTCAACGCCGGCAAATGGCTCATCGAGAAAAAAAATATCGGGCTCTTGCAGCAAAGCCCGCGCTAAAAATAAGCGCTGCTGTTGGCCGCCCGAAAGCTCGCTAATTTGACGCTGAGCTAATCGGTCGAGCTGTAGCTGCTGTAAAACTGCAAGTGCCGCTTCTTTATCCCGCTTGCGGTACCATTTCAAGGCCCCAAGCATGTGGTAACGCCCCATCAAGGCGACATCCAAAACGGTGACGGGAAAATTCCAGTCGAGACTTTTTTTCTGAGGCACATAAGCGATCTTTTTTTTCTGTTTATGCGCTGGCTGGCCAAAAATCAGCGCCTGACCAGAAAGAGGTTTAACCACTCCGAGAATCGCTTGTAACAACGTGCTTTTCCCGGCACCATTGGGGCCGACGACAGCGACCATGACCCCCGTATCGAGTGAAAAAGTCACATCCCAAAGCGCTAAAACATGAGCGTAACTCACACTGAGCTGGTTCACTTGAAGAATAGGTCTTTTCTTCATTGCTAAATAGCGCCTCTTTTTGAAGAGTTGTTGATCATCAGACACACCTTAGGTTTTAACCTATTTGAAATAGGCAATTTTAATCGGTTTTTACTTTTAAACCCAAGTTTTGTGGCATAATTACTCATCTAAAGAGGCTCCTCGCGCAAAAATCGCTTTCGAAGGGAAATTTGATGATTTTGACTTGAGAACTACTTTTTGTAAATTGACATATCCTGCTAAGGATAGGCAATTTACAAAAAGTAGTTCTCAAGGATAAAAGCGCGAATTTCACTCGAAATGGAATTTTGCGCGAGGAGCCTCTAAAATTTTCTTTTTTCCACCTGCCGGATAAGAACCCAGGGAAAAAGTCGATCAAAATAGCCGCGCCAAATCACCGATCTTTTTTCATTTTGAGTCGGCTCGGGTATATACCCGCAAGCGATTCAAAGTGAAAATGCACATTTGATCGGATTGAGCTTAATAGTCTGAAATTTGTCATTAATCCGAGATTTTAAGCTCGGAAATATTTTAGGGATCTCTTCTTGAAAAAACCCTCTTATCTCTCGAAAAAAGTCTGTGCAAGATGCGTAATACCTGTTGTAAACTTTTCTTTCTCTCATCACTTTCCATAGTCGTTCTATCGCATTTAGGTTCGGTGAATACGGCGGCAAATAGCGTATTTCAATTTTTGATGTCTCAAGAAATTTGCTTAACTTTTTGTTTTTGTTCGCTCTTGCATTGTCCAGAATCACGTAAATCTTGGAAGCTTCTGACTTCTCTTCTAGCTTCTTAAAAAAGTCAATCATTGCTTCTGCATCTACAGTTTTGTACTCCTCAACCCAGCACTTCATGCCTGTTAAGCAAATAGCTCCTGCAAAGTGCAGCCTAAGCTGCTTTCCTGTTGTTTGTAATGTCTTCTTTTCTCCCTTCTTGATCCAACCGCAAAGCGCTTCTGATTGGTGCTGTGGGTGGACTGCATCAACAAAGTAAATCTCCTCTCCGACCCTTACGTTCCTTTTAAGTTCTTCATACTCTTTGAGGAATTCTTTCTGCTTTTCCGGGGCTAGGTTGCCTTGGACTTTTTTGGCTTTTTGTAGACAAATCCTTGTCTTTTTAGCCAATCCTTCATCCCACTTATTGAGTAGCTAACTCCGTACTGCCTCTCCACATAATAGCAGATCTGCTTGACGTAGAGATAGGTAGTTCCTTTTAGGTGATCAACTAACTCATCTTCTTGTTCTTC
>JBCCHO010000074.1:0-9337 GCA_039028715.1 Chlamydiota bacterium
CATCCGGACCACAGACGCGCTCATCCATGTCGTGCGCTGCTTTGAAGAAGAAGAAGTGATTCATGTCGCAGGACGCGTCGACCCGCTTGCCGATATCGAAACCATCGAACTCGAACTCATCCTCGCCGATATGCAAATGACCGATAACACTCTAGAAAAACTCACCCGTCAAGCTAGAGGAGATCAAACTCTACTTTCTACCTGCAAAGCGCTTGAAAAAGTGCGCACTCACCTCGACCAAGGGCATCCTCTTTCCACTGCAACCCTAACGCCAGAAGAGCGCAATCTCCTCGCACCCTATTCTTTTTTAACCGGGAAAAAAGTGATTTACGCCGCCAACGTCGCTGAAACCGATCTACAAACGCTTGCCAACAACTCCCATTACCAAGCCGTTGCCGCGCTGGCTAAAGAGCGCGCCGCAACAGCAATCCCAATCTGCGCCAGACTTGAAGAAGAATTGCTTCAACTCGATCCCGAAGAAGCTACCGACTATCTCACTACCCTAGGCCTCGAAGAGCCTGGCCTTAACCGACTCATTCGGCTCGGCTTTCAAACACTTGGGCTGATTACGTTTCTCACAACAGGCGAGCAAGAAACGCGTGCCTGGACGATCAGCCAAGGAACCAACGCCCGCAGTGCCGCCGGCAAAATTCACACCGATATCGAGCGGGGCTTTATCCGCGCCGAAGTGATCGACTACGACGACTTTATTGGATTCAAAGGGCGCTTAGGAGCCAAAGAAGCTGGCAAAGTCCGCCTTGAAGGGCGCGACTATACTGTCACAGACGGCGACGTGATTCTCTTTTTTCACAATTAGTCCCTGTGGGTGCGGCCTATTTTGGCTGAAAAATCTTATCAAAATTAGAGAGTCAAACCCAAGCCCGAGTGAAAAAATCCATGCGACCCAAAATGATCTGTGAAAGAACTTTTTCATCCAACTTGGGTTTCAAGAAGTGGGTTTGCAAAATAGCTCTGCGGAGAATGTCAGGTTGGGACCACTAAGATCGCATCCGATACTCGCCGGATGATTTTTTCTTGGTTTGCCTCGTCTTCATCACCTCGGGGATCGTTTTTCACCTCGTTACCGCACACCATTGTTGCGCTACCGCCACCATCCATGTTGATAGCATGCGTGCAGTGAAGCACATCTGCCATCAAGTCGCAAAGTTCACTCATCGTCATACCGTCGCACGTATCGGTGCGATCGACAACAACAAGAACCCAGTGCCCATTCGGCAAAATACCGACCGCTGTCCGAGCATGGCGCCCTGATAAAAACGTTTCTCTCGTACGCTCAGATGAGAAATCATCGATCTTGACTCCATTTTGAATCAAAAGCGGCGTTCCCCCAACAATAAACTGACAACGCGCCCACTCGTCAGCTGTCGTTGCCCTTGTCTGCGGAAGGCAGTTAAAAGTAAACGTCAGCAGATCCCCTCGCTTAAATTTGCCGTAATCAGGGTGCTCTCTATTGATTGATAGCACATAACCATCTAGCGGAATGTCTACATTACCTCGCTGGTGAACCGAGATAACTTTTCCTCCACAAATAACCACTTCTTCGCCATCAGAATGCGTCAATGTTCGGTGGTGAAAAAGAGGCGAAAACAGAACCATTTCACCTACGTCCCGCTTTCTGTTCAAGCCGTCGATTGGAAAGGATTTTCCGCGACAAGTTCCCGTCACTGTCACGAGAAGTCGATCCATTTTAGGGTAGCGATCTTGTGGTGACCATCCGATTGCCGCCCGCGGTTTAGTCGGAAGGGCATACCAATCGCCTATTTTAAGCGCGCCCGCAGCAAGTCCATCATAAGTTCCACCAATTTCGAAGAATCCACCGTTAATTCCAGCTGCTGCTCCATGCAATAGCGCGAGCTCTAGAACAGACATGCGGCCAATCCCGCGATCAAGCGCCTTAACCGGCACGAGATCAAATCGCTCCAAATCAATCTCAATCATGTGAATCAAATGCTCGCCAAAACGGCCTTTAAAAGCTGGCGACTCGGATAAATGGATTTGACGGTAAAGAGACTGTGGCACTAAAGCCGCAGAAAGAGCGAGCGAGGCAAAGCAAAGCCAGAGCCAAAACAAGCATTTAATGAGGCTCTTGCAAAAAACTTTACTGAAGCTAAATTGACATATTCGACTAAAGATCGGCAATTTGGTTTTGATTTGGTTGGGCGGTAAAATCGTCAAATTTCGCTTCATGAAAACTCTAAACAGGTAAAAAAAACAGAACATTGATCTGAGCGGTCATAAGGCACAACTTGAGGTTAAACCTTTCCAGAGTCTTGTGAGAAATCCGGGCTAAAAGCTGGTTTTGCGGAAAAATCACTTTATCACACAAAGAAGAAAAAAAGAAGAGCATAGCAAACAGGGTGCAACTAAAAACCCAAGCTCACGTCTAATGATAGGTGGGAAAAGAGAATTTTAGATGAGCGATCATCAGACGTGAGCTTGGGTCTCAAGTATGCTGAAAATTTGAGCCGTTAGAGGCTTTTGTAAAAGCTTGTTTTGCGAAAAAATCACTTTATCACATAAAGAAGAAAAAAGAAGAACATAGCTCAAACAGGGTAGCAATCGAGAAAGAGCCTCTAACCTGGATTTCTCACAAGACTCTGAAAAAATTTGGAGCATCTGTTTCCCCGAATATTCCAATCTATTCCCTTGGAAACCTGAGTTCTGAATTTAACGTCTTTAACCCGAACAATCCAAGGATAGGCAATCTAGCACAATAGCTCTATGGGGTTTGGAAAGGTTTAAAACCCAAGTTGTGTCTTATGATCGGGGCAGGTCAAAAAGCAGAAAATCGATCTGAGCGATCATAAGGCACAACTTGGGTTTAAAGGTCGGAAGCACCATTTGTGACTTTGGTGTTACCTTTTGAGCTCTGCCAAAAGAAGGGAATTGCAACTTGCATTCGTAATTGGTATAGCTGAGCTTTAGCTCGTATTTCTCACAAGCTCTGCTAAAAAGCTTAAGCAAGATGTTTTTCGAGATTTCTAATTGAGGTCTTGCAGGGAATGGTTGTAACCATTTCCAAAAGAGCTCCTTGGCATACTCGGAAAACAGAGGCTCCAAATTTTTTCAGAGTCTTGTGAGAAATACGGGTTAGCCATGCACCAGCGCTTTGCTCTTTTCAACGCAATTCTTCTTCTACTGGCTCTTTTATGCCAGGGATGCGATATTCGCGGCGCGAATGATCCCTTTTCTTGCGCCCCTTCATCGCCCTATTCCGTCTGGGCACCTCCAGAGCGAGCGCTTCGAAGACTGTCAAGTGATGCTCTGGCAATTGCTTTTGACGAAGAGACTTTTATCTCTGACGATGCTCCTCTTTCGCTTGCCGAAGCGATCACTATCACCCTCTACCGCAACCCAGAAACAAAGCAAAGCTGGGCCAAAACTCGGATCGCCGCTGCTGAATATGGCCAATCGCTGCAAGATGATTTTTTGCTCGCCGATATTAACGCCGACTACAGTCGAACCCGCTCTGCAGAATTTTTAAGTAGACAACGCGAAATCATCTACGAAACGCAATACGGTGCGGGCCTCGAGCTCAGCTATCTTTTATTTGATTTCGGTCAGACGCGAATGACCAGTGAAGCCGCGCTGCAAGCACTTTACAACGCCGACTGGCTCCACAACAGCGAAGTTCAGCAGAAAATCCAAATTCTGATGACAACCTACTACGACTACCTGTACCAAAAAAAGTTGCTCATTGCGACACAGCAAGATGTGATCAATGCTCAAGTGGCACTCTCAGCAACAGAAGAAAAGTTTCGCCGCGGTTTAGCAGACGTTTCAGACACCGTCCAGGCAAAGACCAATTATTTGCAGCAACAGCTCACTGTCGTCAGTCAAAAGCAAACAGTTGCTAGCTCTTACGCTTCACTGATGAATGAAATTGGATTGCCCGCTAATCAGTTGCTTGCATTCCAAGATTACCCCGAAAAAGTGAAGACCTTTTCCATCGAAGCTCTCGATGATCTCATCGTCCAAGCTAGCGATAATCGCCCCGACTTGTTTGCCGCTGAAGCTGCTGTCAAGTCGAGTTTAGCAAAACTCACCGCAGCTAAACTCGATCGCTATCCAAAAGTCACCGGCACTTTTGATATCGGCCGCCGCTACTATCAGCAAGGACTTAACGATGCATATGACTTCGCGGCAACTGTTGGCTTAAAATTGCCACTTTTTCAGGGGTTTTATATTTCGAACACGATTAAAGAAGCCCAGGCTCAATTAGAAGAAGCTCACGCTAAACTCGATCAAGTCAAGCTCGCAATCATCCAAGAAGTCGCCACTTATCGCAGTGCCGCTGTCAATGCCCTCGAAGCTTTAACCTACGCTAACAAGTATTTAGAAGCAGCAGAAGAAGAGTACCGAGTCAACTTGCAGCGCTACCGGTTTGGAACTGGCACCGTCGTTGACCTTATCAATGCACTCACATCTGTATCCAATGCTCGCGCCCAATACGCCAATACGGAAAATATTTGGTACAACTCGATTGCCAATCTCGCCTATGCCACCGGAGTTCTTTTGCCACCAAAAGAAAAAACCCGTTTTCTATCTCCAATGATCAACCAAAGGAAGTGCGATGTCTCTAATGAATCACTGTAAACTCGCCATTAAAACCGGGGGGCTTTTCGCATTAATCGCTTCTTTTTTGCTGTCTAGTTGCCACAAAAAAAAAGAAGCCAACGCCCCGGCAGCGATTCCAGTTATTGCGCGAATGGCAATTTCCAATCCTGTTCCTCTTTATATCGAAACAGTTGGCCATATGGAGGCTTACAACACTGTCGATATCATGGCTCAAGCCGATGGAATTTTAATCAAAACGCACTTCGAAGATGGCGCCGATGTCAAACAAGGAGACATTCTATACTCGATTGATCCAAGCCCTTACCTCGCCGAGTTGCAGCTCGCCAAGGGAAAACTCAAGCAACAACTCGCTGAGTTTTCCTATTCTCAGCGCAATGCCGAGCGGAATGCGCCTCTTGTCGAGGACGATTACATCTCCAAAGATGATTTCGATAGCATTGAAACAACAGTTGTCGCCGACAATGCCCTCGTTGAGCAAATGCTCGCCGATGTCAAAACAGCTGAAATCAACCTCAGCTATACCGAAATTTACTCGCCAATCGACGCGCGCGCAGGGTTTAGCCTCGTCGATGACGGCAATCTGATTCTCGAAGAAGCGAAAACAACGCTTGTTGCGCTCAATCAAATCACACCTATTTACGCGACATTTTTTATCCCTGGCAAGCAATTTCCATTATTAAACCACTACCAAAAACAAGCTGGCCCGCTCAAAACACTCATCACTCTCGATAGCCCGCATGCACCTTCTTACGAGGGGAACCTCACTTTTATCGATAACAGTATTGATTTAGCTACTGGAATGATTCAGCTCAAAGCAACGTTCCCCAATGAAAGTAAAGAGCTATGGCCAAACCAATATGTCAAAGTCAAGTTGATTTTAGACACAATTGAAGATGCTGTTCTCATTCCAATGTCTGCCGTCCAAACATCGGCCAAGGGAAAATTTGCCTTTGTCGTACGCGGCAATAACACGGTCAAAAGCGTGCCTATCGTGCTAGGTCAGCGGCAACCGGGAGATTGGATTGTTGTTAATCAAGGAATAAGAGCTGGCGACCGGGTTGTTACCGATGGCCATGTGAATCTTTACGACGGCGCAAAAGTTTCCGTAAGTGATCACCAAAGGGTAGCTCAGTGAATATTTCCGAAACGTTTACCAGACGCCCTGTCATGACTACGCTGGTCATGGTATCGCTTTTTATTCTCGGCATTGCCGCCTACAATATTTTACCCGTTAGCGACCTTCCTAGCATCGAATACCCAACCATTGAAGTAACGACAAGTTACCCCGGCGCTAGCCCCGATACAATGGCCGATACTGTAACATCCCCGCTTGAACGCGCCTTCACGACCATTGATGGCATTCAAATGATCGCTTCTTCGTCAAGTGTCGGCGAGTCTATTATTGTGTTGCAATTTGTTCTTTCTAAATCGATCGATGCCGCTGCGCAAGACGTCCAAGCCGCGATCAACCAAGCTACCCCTAACCTTCCCCCCGATTTGCCTAACTTTCCCACCTACCAGAAAACCAATCCAACGCAAAGTCCAGTCACCTTTATCAGTGTGGCGTCAAAAACAATGCCGCTAGGTGAAATTTACGAATATGCCTACTCGCTAATCGGGCAACGACTCAGCATGATCAACGGCGTTTCCGATGTCATTGTTTACGGAGAGCCGAAAGCTGTTCGCATCCAAGTTGATCCCGACTACTTAGCTGCTCATCAAATAGGCATCAACGAAGTCGCCAATGTCATTGTCAACAGCAACCCGCAAGAACCTACGGGCAATCTCTACGGCCCCAATCACGAATACATTATCGATATCGATGGCCAGTTAAAACAAGCCTCTGAGTACGACGAGCTAATCTTGCGCAATAACAACCACGCGTTGCTCAAAGTCAAAACGCTGGGCAAGGCAATTAACTCAGTTCAAGACGATAAATACAGCTTAAGTTACATCACCCGAGACAAAAAACTCCCCTGCGTCGTCATTGGGATTATCAAACAATCACATGCCAATACGATCAAAGTAATTCAAGGAGTCAATCAAATCATCGATCAGATGAAGCCGAGTATTCCCCAGTCAGTAGAGCTAAAAACGCTATTTGACCAATCGACATGGATTGAGCAGTCGGTAAATGACGTTGAGTTTACCCTTCTCGTCGCTATTATTCTCGTCGTCATCGTCGTTCTTTTTTACCTCGGAAAAGTCATCGACACGCTGATCCCACTGATTGCCCTTCCCCTGTCTATTCTCGGCACTTTTATCGCAATGTCTTTTTACGGCTTTAATATCGATATCTTATCGCTGCTCGCCATTACTTTATCTGTTGGTTTTCTTGTCGATGACGCTATTGTTGTGCTCGAAAATATCAATCGCCACCTCGAAATGGGAAAAACGCGCTGGCAAGCGACGTTAAACGGGTCGAAAGAGATCAGCATGACCGTCGTTGCTATGACTCTTTGCCTCACGGCGATTTTCATTCCAATGGTTTTTATGCCAGGTGTGATGGGACGTTTATTCCGCGAATTTTCAATTACCATCATCACAGCGGTGACAATTTCAGGGCTTGTCTCGCTAACACTAACGCCAATGCTATGCAGTCAATTCCTCGCCCCTGCTGCAGATCAAAAGCGCAATTGGATTGAATGCATCTCAGATAAAATCAACCACTTTCTCCTTTCTCACTACCAACGCGCCCTCGATTGGGTATTTCAGCACCCCTTTTCGGCATTAACCGCCGGGCTAGCGTCGGTCGGCATCACACTCTTTCTGCTGCTCATTTTACCGACCACTTTTCTTCCCGGCGACGACCTTGGATTTATTCAGGGGTTTGGCCTTGCTTCAGATTCAACATCGCCCGATAAAATGAACACTTACCAAAACACGCTTTCCGAGATTATCAAGAACAATCCCAACGTCGATAATTTAGTCGCCGTGAGTTCAAAACCGACCAGCAACCAGTCACTGATGTTTATCCGCCTCAACCCGATTGACCAAAGAGCGCCGATCAAAGCAGTCATCGATGAGCTCCTTGAGGAGATGTCTCATGTTCCCGGCGTAAAAACTTTTTTGCGACCGATGCCTCTTATAAACCTAGACGTTGGAACGCAAACGAGCATGGGCGACTACCAATACACATTACAGGGGCTCAACCGCGAGGCGCTGTATCGGGATAGCGACAAAGTGCTGACTGAGATGAAAAAATCGCCCTATTTTCGCCAAGTTGCAAGTGATCTACACGACAAAGCTGCTTACGTCCATCTGACAATCGATCGCGACCGTTCTTATGACCTCAACGTCTCAGCCGACGCAATTGAAAGAACCTTTGAGTACGCTTACTCGAGCGGAAGACTTTCCCTGATCAATGGCCAAACTGACCAATACTACGTCATCATCGAAACGATTCCTACCGCTTACAGCGACCCTTCTGTTCTCGAAAAACTTTATGTTTCAGCGGCTACAAAAACGCCTATTCCAACAGATAATCCAACCCATACTGGTCCAGCTTTTCCCACCCAAGTTCCTCTATCTGAGATAGCTGACTGGGAAATTATCAATGGTCCGCTTAAAATCACCCATATCAATACCCTTCCCGCTGTGACAATTTCCTATGATCTTAGCCCTGGTATTCCACTCTCACAAGCGCTGAAAACGCTGAAAGAAATTTCCGCTAAAAAACTCTCGCCGGGCATTACAGCCCTTTCTGTTGGCTCGGCTCAAGCTTTTGAATCATCACTCAAAAACCTCGCTATTTTATCGTTACTCACTTTAATCGCTATCTATGTAATTTTAGGAATTCTGTACGAAAACTTCATCCATCCGATCACGGTGATGTCGGCCTTACCGCCGGCCGCGCTAGGCGCTCTTATCACTTTGGTGGCTTTTGGTGAGACTATTTCGCTCTACTCTTTGATTGGGATGATGATGTTACTCGGCATCGTGCTCAAAAATGGAATCATGCTTATTGACTTTGCCAATACTGGCATTGAAGATGGGAAAGACTTAAAAACGGCCATTCGCGAAGCTTGTCATCAACGCCTACGCCCAATTCTGATGACGACTTTTGCCGCTATGATGGGCGCTCTTCCGATTGCACTTGGAGTTGGTGGACTCACCGCTGAATCCCGCCGCCCTCTAGGAATGGTCATTGTCGGTGGACTGATCATTTCTCAGGTACTGACTCTCTTTTTTACTCCAACAATCTTCATTCTCCTAGAAGAACTCAGAGAAAAATGGTCGCGCAAAAAACAGACGCCACCTCAAGAAACTTAGCCCGTATTTCTTATAAGCTCTGCTAAAAAGCTTAAGCAAGATGTTTTTCGAGATTTCTAATTGAGATCTTGCAGGGAATGGTTGTAACCATTTCCAAGAGAGCTCCTTGGAATACTCGGAAAACAGAGGCTCCAAATTTTTCCAAAGTCTTGTGAGAAATGCGGGCTAACCCAAGTTGTGCGAAAAAATCCTGTCACAAAAATCATTTTTCGAATGCCGGATTTTTTCCATAAATTTGAAGGGAAGCTCCACACGAGCTTTCCAAAGATTTTTGGAAAAAATAGGGCTTTTCAAAATGATTTGCTGAGATTAACCTCGATAGTGACACTCCCAAACCCCTTAAAAGAGGTGGGCTTCCAGACTGATGACTGACAATGACCTATTGCTTACGCAAAACCCACAAGAGGCTGGCTGCTTGTCAGACAAGCATCTGGGCAACTTTGGCCCGTGTCCAGGCTACTACTAC
>JBCCHO010000075.1:0-9313 GCA_039028715.1 Chlamydiota bacterium
AAGCAAAGACAAAGCAAAACCTTTTTGAAAGACGAATTCATAGCCAAAGCGCTATGGATGAGGAGGAAAAAAGCGTTTGGCAAAGTCTTTGCCAGCCCTAGTGGGAGATTTTTGTCCAGTACAGGGCGGGAATAGAGTGAAATCTCGAAAAAACAGTCTGTCCAACCTTTTTGCAGAGCTTGCGCATAAATCCGGGTTAAAACCAAGGCTTTTTATTTCTAAAACTTTTATTTTAAGTCATTTATTTTTAATTTTCATCGGTGATCGATTGCAAGCTAATTGCCTTTTTCGGTACAAAGAAAACTGGTAGGGTCGATGCCATAACAGGCGTTAAGGACAAAAAAAAATGAAATCAAAAGCAAGCCAACGGGAAATCACCGAACGCGAAGCCCGCACTGAGCGAACCCCTATTCAACAGGGAAAAATTCTTTCTTTTGTCACCGATACTGTTTTTTACCCGGATGGACAAATCAAAACGTTTGAACTCGCTCTTCACCCAGGAGCGGTCGTCATGATTCCCATCGACGCCAAACAGCAGGTGGTCTTTGTCAAGCAGTGGCGCCGCGCCGCCAGGCAAGTGCTTGTCGAACTTCCCGCCGGGACGCTCGAATTAGAAGAAAATCCGCTCAATTGCGCCCAACGAGAGCTGCGCGAAGAAATTGGCATGCGCTCAGATCAGATCGTCTCATTAGGCAGCTTTTTTACTTCGCCCGGCTTTTGCTCTGAACAGCTTCATCTGTTTTTGGCCAGCCAGCTTGCGGTTGATCCGCTAAGTGGCGATGATAGCAATGAAATTGATTTAATCACCGCCTCGCTCGAAGAAGCACTAGAGTGGATTGTCACCGGGAAAATTATCGACGCAAAAACCATCGTCGGCATTTACCGCTATCGCGATTGGTTATCTCGACAAAGCCGCTCACAATCGATATCAAACAAAGACTGATCTTAAGCGATGCAACGGACAAAAAAAACTCTCCTATTTAGCCTTGGTGGCCTTGTTTTAGTCGGCCTTGTTTTTCTTTGTTCATTGCCGGCGCTTTTTTCGACTCGTTGGGGAAAACGGCAACTGATCGGCTACCTTGAAAAGCGGCTTGAAGCGACGATTACCATCGATCGCCTCTCTTTAAGCTGGTTTAGTGGCCAACAATTAGAGAAAGTGATTGTCAATAAGGAAGAGGCTTTTCAGTTTCAGCTCACACGCCTTGAAACCGAATGCTCGTTCTGGAATCTGGTTTGGCGAAGGGGCACTATTGGTCAAACAAGCCTTGTAGAGCCGAGACTCACGGTGCAAGCAGCTGTTAACCAACAGGCGCGCAGTCGCCGATCAGCTTGGAGTCACTTTCGAGGAGCGGTAGACATTCAGCAGGGAACACTGACCCTCGATCAAGAAGGGCAAGCGCCGCTTAACCTTCAAGTAGCCGAGCTCAAGGTGGCGACTGACCCCAACGCGATCGCCATTTCTGGACGGGGAACGACAGCTATGGGCACTCAAACAGGTGACTTTACCCTCAAGCTCAACCAACAAAGATCAGCATGGCGAGGAATGGCCACGATCACCTCTTTTCCTATCGACGCCTTGCGCACGCTGATTGCTCCTTTTCTGCCCGAAATCCCCGCCCTTATCTTGCAAAGTTTTGGCCAAACTCTCGATTTGAGTTTAACCGCCGAGCCAGAGGTAAGTGTTACCCTCCTCGATCTCAATCTAACAACACCTGGATTAACCACAACGCTCGCTTGTCGCTATGACCAAAGCAAGCTGATCTTCACCCGCCCCGCGCGCCTCGAATGGACGCTAACGCCCGCTCTTTTTCAAGCGCTGACCCATCGCTTTTCCGCTCCAGTTCAACTTAAAAACCCCGCTACGCTTGCGTGCACAATCGCCGCCGCTCAAATTGAACTGGCCGCGAAAAAGCAGCGCCAGTTCTTTGATTGTCGCGCAACCGTTTCAGCTGGGCGGACAAATCTCACCGTAGCGGGCGACCCCATCGCTGTTGAGCTCTTTGTTGTCAGCGTTGAAACCACCGCAGCGACAAACACCGCTCAGCTCACACTTTCTTCCCAATTCCGCGATGGCTCACTTCCAAAAGCGAGCTTTCGCGCTGCCGTCAACATCGCCAACGGCTGGGGAAAAAAACGCCGCTTCACCGAGCTAAGCGCCACGCTCCAAAATGGGCCGGTGCCACTGATCGACCGGTGGCGCTCTTCGAACCCACCTCTTGCGCCCTGGTTAGGCTCGACCGTTGATCTCGAACTCTCTTGGCAAAAAACGGGGCTAGAAATTGCCGGCTCAACCCCGCTGGCTACGCTGGAAAAAAGCGCGTTTTCGATCGGCCAAACACTCGAGCTAACAAGCCCCACGACGATAGCTTATCGCCTGCCGATGCAGCAATCCGAGCATCTCGCGGCGCCGATCGCTCTTTCCGCAGCGGTAGAAAAGCTCACCATTCCGCTGGCAAAAGGTGAGTTAAAATGGCGCGAAAGCGCGCTTGCGCTCAAGATGAGCGCCGATCAGTTAGCGCTCAAAGATGCTTTGTCACTCGGCCCGCTTACGCTCACGGCTCTTTCTTGCTCTATTGAAAGCCGCCCTTCCAAAATCAATGACGTCCAGCTAACAAGCGCCGTTGCTTTCGCGCCTAATACAGACGGCGCCGCTTTGTTAGGCTCCAATGGCCAACTCAAGCTAATAGCTGCTCTTGATTGGCGCTCAAATTTTGCTGCTGAGATAGCTCAACTTAGCTTAAACAGCGCCCTTTGCCAAGCCGAAATGGCCGGAACAGTGACCGATGCGACTTTTGAATTAAGCCGCCCCGCAACACTAACCTGCGCGCTTGTACCTGCATGGGTCAATCGCCAGCTACAACAGCGAGGCGCTGATTTATCACTAGCAAAAAACGCTTCGATCACAGCGACAATCACAGCTGCTACTATCCCGCTCACCAAACGGTCATGGAAAGCAAAAGGAGTCATCACGAGCCCGACAATCGCTCTTGTCGCGACGCGCTCAGCGCGCCCGTTTGCGCTCGAAAACGTCCGCTGCTCTTTTGCCGGCGCTAACGCGCAAAGCGGCCACTTAGAAGCAACCATCACTGAAAAAACCGCCCCAGCTGGCACCGTCGCCGTCACATGGGAAACTGGGCAAACACACGAGTGGGAAATCGAGCTGACCAAGTGCTCAACTGCTCTTGTCGATGCGCTGATCAGCGGCAAAAACCACTGGCCAGCGATTGTTGGCACTACCTTTACTCTTTCAGCTACAAATGCCCTCGCCGAGCAACAACAGACACTCGACCTCGCCATCTCTAGTGATTCTTTGACGCTCAACGGCGCTTTTATCCGAAGCGATACGACCCTTTCGAGTTGGAAAAAGCCGCTCAAGATTCAGTGGACAATGACCGACCGCGGATTCAACGCGCTGCGCGCTTTACGCAAGCCGAGCCAAAGCGCCCCTTTATTTGCGGTTGAAAACAGCTCGAGGGTCACCGCGCAAATTTCAGATCTATCCCTTCCCTTAACTCAGCCAAAAGGCGCCATCGACTGGAATCTTTACCAGATGGCGTTTGATGCCGATTTCAAAATCAATCAGCTCCAACTTAAATCGACGACCACTGACTTAACGACAACCCTCGATGAGCTCGACATTGAGCTGATCAAAAAAGGACAAGGGTCAAAACTTTCTTTTGAGCTCACAGGTGAGCTCTCTACTCCTGAAGGGAAAACGGGCACACTCCAAGGCGTCGGCTCTCTCGACAACGCTCTAACTCCTGCTGGAGCTTTTCAGCCTAAAGATCTCAGCGCTTCGATCCGCACCACCCTCAAGGGCGTGCCGACACTTGCCCTCGACGCGTTAATCCAGCTCTTTTTTGCCAATGCCACCGCGCCCTCCTTATTTCTAGGCAAAACAGTCTCGGCATCGCTCGACGTCGCAATCGACCGCGATCAGGGCGCTATCGATCTAGATCTTTCGGCAACAGCGTGCAAAGCGCGCTTTGTCGGCGCCGTAAGTCAAGGCCTAGTCTCACTAAAGCGCCCACTACAGGCCACCCTAACGATCACTCCCGAACTCAACGCGCAGCTAGCGCAAAGCGCCTCTATTGAGGTGACCTCTCTTTCAGAGCCAATCACACTTTACATCGACCCAAACGGATTTACCGTCCCACTTGCCGATCTCCACCTTCGCTCAACCCAGCTCAAATATGGACGGCTCGACTTCCACCGAATCGTTTGTCGCAACCGCGGTAGCGCTTCCGATCTCAGCGAGATCTTTAAAATCAACCCATTTCAAAGCTCGCTCATCTCACTTTGGTTTGCCCCGATGGAATTCCAGATCACACGCGGCGTCATGTCGATTGGCCGGACTGAAATTCTCTACAACCAAGCCTACGAAGTCGCTCTTTGGGGCAACATCGATTATCACGAGCGCTATGTCTCTATGATGCTCGGTTTGACAGCGCAAAGTCTCCAAGCGGCGCTCAACATCCGCGACTTAAGCCCTCATTATGTCCTTGCGATCCCTATCAGCGGCCCCTTTGGCAATGTCAAACTCGACAAAGGCGCCGCGACGAGTAAAATCGCCTTTCTCATCGCCCGGAAACAAATTGCGCCGCGCGCCGGCGCTTGGGGAAGTTTGTTTGGCGCGATTGGCGACCTCGCCGACGACCAGTCGAACATCCCACCTGCAAAGCCCCCTTTCCCGTGGAACAACTGAGCGCAAAAGCGCTCAAGCGATCGTCACTTCAGGACACAGGTAAACGTCTTGGATCGCATGGAGCAGCTTTACCCCATCGCGCATCGGTTTTTGGAACGCCTTTCTCCCCGAAATCAAGCCCATGCCACCGGCGCGTTTATTGATCACAGCTGTTTTAACAGCATCGGCCAAATCATTTTTGCCCGAGGCGCCGCCCGAATTAATCAGCCCCATTCTCCCCATATAATTATTCGCCACTTGATAGCGCGTTAAATCAATCGGGTGATCTGAAGCCAATTCCCGGTACATTTTGTCTGTTTGTTTACCAAAACCAAGCGCTTTAAACCCGCCGTTCCCCTCTGGCATTTTCTGCTTGATGATATCGGCTTTGATCGTCACGCCAAGGTGATTCGCCTGCCCAGTTAGGTCGGCCGCCGTATGAAAATCTTGCTGTTTGGTTTTAAATGCGCTATTGCGCAAATAGCACCAAAGAATTGTCACCATCCCAAGTTCGTGAGCGACTTCGAAAGCCTGCGCAATTTCGACGAGTTGCCGGCGGCTTTCCGCTGACCCAAAGTAGATCGTTGCTCCAACGGCGCGACAGCCCATCTCATAGGCTTGCTCAACCGAGCCGAACAAGACCTGATCATAAGAATTCGGATACGACAGCAACTCATTGTGGTTGAGCTTTAAGATCAACGGAATTTTATGGGCGTAACGGCGCGCCACCGAGCCTAGCACCCCAAGAGTTGTCGCAACCGCATTACACCCCCCTTCAATTGCCAGCTCGATAATCTTCTCGGGATCAAAGTAGTCCGGGTTAGGCGAAAAAGACGCTCCAGCCGAGTGCTCAATTCCTTGATCGACGGGAAGAATCGACAAATATCCCGTCTTTGCGAGCCGCCCAGTCGATAAAATAACGGCCAAGTTTTGCAAAACGCGGATTGACCGATCAGAGGGGCAAAACATCCGATCGACCCAGTCAGGGCCCGGCAAATGCAGCCGCTCTTTATTAATTCCGACGCATCGATGCTCTAAGAGACCTTTTGCTTCGCCACCTATTAGAGATTCAATTTTTCCTATATCCATTTTTTTCACACTTCTTGTCTCTTGTTGTTATTAATCATAAATAAAAATCTTCATCAGACACAACTTGAGTTTTAATACTTTTAAGAGGAACTCATGTCCTTTGACCATTGCCCTCCTCATGAGCCTCAAAATCTTATGTACCTCGCTCCCAATTACATCTGCGATCTGTGTGGGTAAGGATCAAGCTTTACCTCATATTGACTAAAATCTTATCTTAAAAAACAAAACCGATCAATGAGCAAGTTCAAAAGGGGCGTAAATAAAAGTTTTGGTCTGCGCCAGAGCGGGGAACATGCCAAACACCCTTTTGGCCCCTCTAGAAACCGCCAACACTTTTATTTACACCCGTTCAAAAGAGTGTCAATTAGGAATCAAGCGAGTTAATTTCATCAACAGATAAACCCGTTGCTGCTAACACCTCTTGAGCTGAAAGTCCTTGTCTAAGAAGCTCTAAAGTGATCTCAACAGCTTTTTCTTGCTTGCCTTTTTGAAGCCCTTTTTGAAGTCCTTCTTGAAGCCCTTTTTGAAGTCCTTCTTGAAGCCCTTTTTGAAGTCCTTCTTGAAGCCCTTTTTGAAGTCCCTCTTGAAGCCCTTCTGCACGCTCTTTTCTGCGCAGATCGTATTCATCTGTTAAAGCGATATTTGCCTTGATGTAGGCTTCCCGTTCCGCTTGATTCCAGTTATACTCTTCCATTGAGCGGTACGCTTCTAAAAGCTCTGCTTCTTGAATTTGCGGCGGGACTTCGGTGCTTTGATTCCAGTTTTTGAAAAAGTAGAGCCATTTATCTTGCAGCGTGACGAGCTCGTCTTCGTTTTTTGTGAACTTTGGAAGCTCGATGAATGCGTATGCCATGTCCTCTAAGTCGTGCTCTAACGTATCGACATCTAGCGTTTTGTGATAGGAAATCACCTGTTTCTTGCCTGGAAATAGCTCATGGTTAGCTATCGCTAGAAGGATTATTGGTTTGAGGGCAACATAGTCCGATCCAGCTGGAAATTGGGTGACATAGCTATGTGCAACGTAAAATTGAGTTCTTTTTATGAAGGCCGGCACCTTCTTATTTTGCATTTCTACGATGTACTGGATATTGCGCTCATCAGTGCATTTGATATCTAGAATACTCGACTTAGTTTCTTTGACTAAAGGCGCTTGATCTTTAGGGAGAAGTTCGACAGTTTTGATTTGCCTTTTTCCCTCTAAGCATAGGGTCGAATTTAAGAAGCTGATCAGCAGGTGTTGGTGTTCTTTTGTTCCAAAGAGTTTTCGAAAAGATACGTCATTTGTTGGATCTAAATAACGGCTCATTGCTTTACCTCATCTTGACTAAAATCTTATCTTAAAAAGCAAAGGGGCTGCGGCGCACAATCTTTTGAGACTCATGAGGAACTCATGGCCTTTGGCCATTGCCCTCCTCATGAGCCTCAAAATTTTATGTACCTCGCTCTCCCAATTACATCCGTGATTTGTGGGTAAGGATTAGCTTGTAGTGGCAACCTCGGGCTAAAACAAGTCATTAAGCGGGTTATAATCTGTTTTTTCTTTTGGAATTCCACTCGCTTCTAATGTATCAATAAAAGCAATAATAGCGTACCTATCCCCTAACCCAGGCACAACATCATGCCAACCAGGGAAAAGGTTGTTGTCTTGGTCTAACAAAGATTCGATGTTTTTGCCAAAGAACAAAATAGCGGTTCCATCTTGATGTGAAACAGGGCTAAGTGTCTTTTCAGAACGTCCAATTCGAAGGCCAGCGGCAGTTTCTTTTAACGAAAGGGTCATCAGCCCCCCATCAAAATGACTTTTTGACCGTTTTTCTGTATGATTTTTATACGAGTATTTGATGAAACATAAGACTAACCGCGTTTGACTCAGATCTTTGCTAAACACGGCATCATGACACAGATCTAGTTCATCAAAAAATTTGCTAAAGCCATCATAAGCAACAGACCAAAGCTTGCTCGCTTTTTGAAAAAGGACGGATACTGGTTTGTGCTGATTGATCGCTTCTCGACACAAAGGATAGAGATCAAGTCTGGGGTGATAACGAAAGTAGCTTCTAGTATTTTCTCCTTTACTCAGAACTTCTTTTTGATAGCCGCAGTTAGAGCGGAGATAATCGGGAAAAATTTCGATATTTAAGCTTTCCTTTGTTTCCTCGGGGATCTGTAGGAAAGTCTCATATGCTTGGATAGCCTCATCGAGAAATTCTTTTTCCACTTCAATAGGGACCACAGCATACTGTTTGTCTTGGATTTGCTTAATCAACGATTCTTTAGTAGTTTTCAAGTCAAAATCATCAAATTTCCCTTCGAAAGCGATTTTTGCAAGAGCCTCTTTAGAAAAGATAGGGAGAACAAGAAAGATAAATAATATACAAAAAAATTTAAATCCAAGTTGTGTCTGATAACGACTCATCTAAAATTCCTTTTTTCCAGCTATTTAGGGCTTAAATTTTCACCTACTTTATTCAAGTATGCTGTAAAAATCAAGCCCTAAATAGGCTTGCCAGAGGGAGTAATTTCACAAAAATGGATTATGGATTGAAGAGCATAAAAAGCTAGATCTTCCAGATGAACTACATTTTGTTTTTGATCAATATGTAACCTCTTGGCTACAAATTCATGCAAAAATACAAGAAGTAGAAAAAAAACTAAAAGAACAGGCAAAAGACGATAAAAAAAATCATGAGATTATTGAAAGCCTGCCTGGATTAGGGGTGATTACAGCTCGATTTATAGCAAATGAGCTAGGAGATATGAGTCGATTCAAAAATGTGCGGCAACTGTATAGTTTTACTGGATTGACTCCTAGAGAATATTCGTCTGGAGAGCGCACAAGGCTTGGAGATATTTCTAAACAAGGAAGAGGAACTCTTCGCAAGACATTGGTGCAGTTGGCGTGGGTAGCAGTTCGTTATGATCAAGAAATGCGAATACTTTTTGAAAAGCTGGCGAAAAATATTGGCAAGAAAAAAGCGTTTATTGCAATTGATCGAAAACTAATTGGAAGAATTCGAGCTTGCTTAATAAGAGGATCAAAGTATGTGAGATACAAAATAGCCGAGAATGGAGAGTTAATTTCCTATACAGCTTAAAAATTGCCTATCCTTTTCCAAAACAGTTAATTGGGATGTAGCTCTTTAATGAGCCTTCCTTTTGGCGAAAAAACCATCCCTTTCCAGTCAGATATATGACGAGATTCGGAACTGAAATTAACCCCGATCACTAAGGTTGGCTTATCTTGGCTTGAGAACCTTTCCCGATATTTCTTTGTTTCAGCCTGAGTTAAAGCGATGTCTGCATTTTGATCTAATTTGAGCTCAAAGATACAAATGGCCTGATGGGTTTCACAAGCGAGATCGATTCTGCCGATATTGGTGGCCACCTCAGTCATTGTGGTGATTCCTGACTTTTCCAAAAACGTGAAGAAAACCGCTTGGTAGAAACCCTCTTTAGCGCTTAAAAACAGATGATAGGACATTTTAGCGAAGTGGTTGTTCATGATAGCAAAGAAAGCGTTTAGCTCAAAACCGTCTAGGT
>JBCCHO010000076.1:0-9263 GCA_039028715.1 Chlamydiota bacterium
CGTCCCTTTTCCAGTCCTTCTTCGCGTCCCTTTTCCAGTCCTTTTTCTTCAGCGTCTTTGAGCTTGCAGCTCTCTTTAGCGCGATCAGCCTGCAGCTTGTCAAACTCTCTTTTTTCTTCATCATTTAGGTTCAGATAGTCGAGCCTTTTTTCTACCCTTTTGAAGTCCCGATACTTATCGAAAGCTTCTGGCCTGATCTCTCCTGTTTTGAGCATGTGCACCCATTCATCAAATTTGCTTTTAAAGCTTTCATGAAAGTTCTCTGGGAAAACATAGAAATACTCTGGTAAATCTTCCAATGTATTGTGCTTTCTCCCTCCTATGTTCTTTTGAATCATCAGTTTCTGATGGGTGTTAATTCCCCTTGGCTCTGTTTTTCCATGATACAGGTAGTCATTAACATTGCCATACGCTTGATACAAAATCGAGATATGTATGACCTTTTCAATTTTAGAAAAGTCGCCTCCTTTGTCTATAAAATGATGCACTGTTGCATAAGAGGTGTTGTAGTGCGCTTTATACCCAGCATCAGAAAAGAAGCTTTTTTCAATCTCAATTAAATAGTGCTTCCCAACCTCATCTTCAACGAGAAGGTCCGGAATCGTGACTTTTGTTGTCGATAGGCTTTTTTGGTTCTCAGGATCCTTAACAGTAAGGATTTTAACTTTAGGGTAGCCGACAAGCTCAAGCAGTGAAGATATAAAGTCTTCAACCACATAAAAGTCTGCTTTGTTTTTTAATAAGAATTTGATCGCATAGTCAAAACTAATTAACATTCCTTGTTTCCTTCCCGATTTCTTGGCTTCTTCTGAATAGCATACCTTATATCGAATGCTTCTAACTGGGATATTTACTGGGGGCTTATGATAAGACCTTAACATAGAAATATTTTTTTTGACTCCTAAAAAATTTTTATATTCCTCTTCTATTACCTGTGAGTGCGACCTATGGGTATTTAGAGGGATTTTCAATTTTTTTCATGCTTGAAACGGAAAAATGGGCACATACTTGGACAAAGTAGGGGCCATTTTTCCGTTTCAAGCATGGGAAAAAGAATAATTCAAATCAATATCCATAGCCCGCATTTCTCACAAGGCTCTGGAAAAATTTGGAGCATCTGTTTTCCGAGATTCCAAGGAGCTCTTTTGGAAATGGTTACAACCATTCCCTGCAAGATCTCCTTGAAATCTCGAAAAACATCTTGCTCAACTTTTTAGCAGAGCTTGTGAGTTTCTATGATGAATATCAAAGTGTGATATATGAAAAAGTCCTCACATTAACAACCTATCAAAATAGCTAAAGGAGGACTCATGAAAAACAAACATGACTATACAGGAAAGAAAATTTTTGTGGGAATAGATGTGCATAAAAAGACCTATTCAGTGGCTATTGTTTTTGAAGGAGAGCTTGTGAAAAGAGTCACTATGCAAGCAGTGCCTGAAAAACTCACTGCCTATCTAAAAAAATATTTTTCAAGAGCTGAGATAAAAAGTGCTTATGAAGCGGGCTTTAGTGGGTACTTCCTCCATAGACATCTTATAGCCGAAAAAATAGACAATATCATTGTGCATCCAGCAGCGATTGAAACCTCAGCGAATAACCGAGTCAAAACAGATAAAAAAGACGCATTAAAAATTGCAATCCAACTTTTTTCTAACCGTTTACAAGGCATTTACGTTCCGAGCCCCGAAGAAGAAGACAGAAGAGAACTCACCCGATTGAGAGAGACTCTAGTAAAGGAAAAAAGAAAAATGACAGCCAGACTCAAACAAAAAGCCAACTATTACGGTCTTATCGGACCCTCAGACAGTCAAAAAATCTCAGCTAAATGGATAGAGCGTATCCTAGCCATGCCACTAGGACCTGAGCTACGCTATCATATCGAAGCACTCATAGAACAATGGAATCAATTGCAAAATAAACTAAAAGAAATTGATAAACGCTTAAAAGAAAATGCAAAAGCAGACAAAAAAGAAGCCATTTATCGTAGCGTAAAAGGAATAGGTCCGACGGCATCAAGAGTACTTTCCAATGAGCTAGGAAACATGTCAAGATTTTCCTCGGAAAGAGACCTCTTTAGTTACACAGGCTTAACACCAAGCGAGCACTCATCAGGCGAACATCGCAGGCAAGGGCACATAAGTCGGCAAGGAAAACCTATTTTGAGAAAAATCCTTGTTCAATGCAGCTGGATAGCGATTCGCTATGATAAGAACTTAGCAGAGATTTACCAAAAAATAGCCTATCGAGCGGGAGCTAAAAGAGCCATTGTAGCCATAGCTCGAAGGCTCATAGGGAGGTTAAGAGCCTGCTTTAAAAAAAATGAACTTTATGTGAGCGATCCTATATGAACTTTTATCATGGGGCGCCGCCCCATACCCCGGCAAAGGGCTAGCCCTTTGCAAACCCAGGGGGGGTAGTGTAGAATTAAAATTAACCAGTTGATGTAAATGCGATTGTCTTGTGACCTTGTCGATATTTCTTGTGGGCTAAAAACACCACGTGGTGAGTTTAAGGCGCAAAGGCAATCTCTTTGAAAGAGAAACTTGTGGCGTTTTCAAGGAAATGACCACGAATAGCAGATGAAGCCATTAGCTTGCCAAACAGGTTTAAAAAACCTGGTTCAAAGAAACATCGGCTCTAAAAAAGGATAAAATTATGTTTAAGCTTGACATCCATCATAGCAGAAATACGGGCTAATGATAGCTCATCTAAAAATTTTCTTTCTTCACCCTCTAGCAGGTAAAAAAATAGAAAATTGATCTGAACCATCATAAGATATGGGTTTGGATTTAAAAAATATTTATGATAACAAAAGGGGAAAGGAAGTGAGGAAGAGGTATCAGATGAGAGTATGTTTTAGCGCAGTTTGCATCCAATTAGCTGCCATAGGATTTTTTTTTAATGCAGAATTTCTTTGGGGCAATAGCTCTCAGGTAACCAATTTGCTCGATAGTGGAGTGGGGAGTTTTCGCGAGGCGTTACTGAATGCTGAGGAAGACGATTGCCTTGTATTTGATGGAGCTCTTTCAGGAACAATCACGCTACTTTCACCACTTCCATCAATCGATGAAGATCTCAAAATCTTGGGACCGCCTTCTGGTGCTGTGACGATCAGTGGGAACAACTTATTTCCTATTTTTCAAGTTGGGAATGACTGCACTGTCATTATCAATGATCTGCAACTAACTGCTGGAGCGACCGGAGGTTCTGGAGCTGCGCTTTTTATTGGCGATGATGCAGATGTTGTAGTTTCGAATAGCTCGATTACCAATTGCGCAGCAGCGGGATCAGCAGGTGGCGCGATTCATATAGGAGCCGAGGCGATGTTAAGAACAAACGATGTGACCTATTCAGGCAATACGTCGGGTGGCTCTGGCAACGATGTGTTTTTAAGTCAGGGTAGCACCTTCAAGCACTTTTGTTCACAAGATAATCCGGCAATCGATATTTTTGGCGAAGGTCAAGTTGTGAAGCAAGGGTCGGCAACAGCTACTTTTAATGTTTCTAAGGCGACCCCGCTAACTTTTACTATCGAAGAGGGGATGGTGATTGCGAGTGGGGTGCGCACGGGTCCTAGTTTCGTTTTTGGGAAACTGATGGGTGGCCAGACGAGTCTCTATATCGCTAATCACGGATTAGTTAAACCGAGCAAAACCATTGGAACGATGATTTCAACGGGTAATTATTATCAGGATAAGCAGGCAACACTCGAAATTTCTGTTTCGCCCGAAGCTAGTGACTTACTTCAAGTTGGCGGCGATGCTTACCTTTGTGGAATACTTTCGATCATTCCCGAAGTCGGCACTTATGCGGTCGGCACAACATATACGATTTTGGAGATAGGCGGAGGGATTAGCGGTCCATTTGATGCTGTTGTCTCTTCTGGAAGTATGGCGTTTGTTCCTCACTATCTCGATGATCGCATCACAATTGAAATCACTTCACTGTAACTTATGAATATCAAATACTTATTTTTTCTTGTTTTTCTTCATCCATTGCTAGTCATAGCAGCGACGTGGATTGTCGATAACAATGGCAACTGGGATGATGCTGATAATTGGTATACAATAGATTTTCCAAATGGAGTTGATGAAGTTGCTGATTTCTTCAATGCCATTATGCAAAATCGCACGGTCACTCTTGGGCAAGATATTACTATTGGAACAGTTAACTTCGATAATGAAAACAGATATAGGATTTCCGGTAGCGATTCGCTTTTCTTCGAAGTATTGGCGGGAACAGCCGAGATCAATATTTCGAATTCTAATGGAGATGGAGCTCATCGCATTCTATGCCCGGTTGTGCTCAACGATGATCTGACAGTCAACCATATGTCCGATGCTAATGTGCGGATCAATGGCGATATCTCTGGCGTTGGGACGTTTATAAAAACAGGAGACGGACGGCTGCAGCTACGGGGAACCGGTTCTTACTTGGGGACGACAGAGATCAACGCAGGGGATCTGGTTTACAATAACGCAGGCTGCATTCCGGGTGGGAGTAGTGTGACTATTGGCGGTGGTACTTCAGATTCCGCGTTAATCATCAATCGAGACATGGCAGTTGGCAATGCTCTTGCCGTGATATCAAGCCTAAATGGAGTATTGGTGCAAAACAACGGGGATATCGTACGGCTGATCTCTTTAGCAGGCGACGGCAGTTGCGCAAAGTCCACAGGCCCAGGAAACCAAAACTTTATCGACTTGATCGGCAGCACAGACACGACATTTTCTGGAGTCATTTCAGGTGGAAATACAAATGTTAGCTCTAACCCCACGGTAGGCAACCGCATTTTAAAAAGTGGAACGTCGACATTGACACTAGAAGGCTCTAATCTCTATGTGTGTCGGACGTTTATCCAAAGCGGGGCTATTAATGTCCAAGACGGTATGGCTTTGGGCGCTGATGGGGCAGACAGTGCGGCTTATGTACGCGCTGGGGGCACGTTAGAAATCGAAAATAATATCTCACTCACGAAGACGATAAACATCAACGGAACAGGCAGCGGCAGCGCTGGCGCAATCCATAATGTTAGCGGCGATAATACCCTATCCTCTGTTGTCACGGTCGGTTGGTCGGGAGGCGCCGAGACAGACGCCGCTGCGACAGTTCAAGTCAATGGTGGCACGATGTTGACAATGAGTGGTGTCGTGCAAGGTAGCACTGACTTGACTTTAATAGGAGCTGGGACGCTGGAGTTTTCTGGCATGATGCCAAACACCCATACGGGAACGACAATAATCAATAGCGGGACACTAAATCTCAATAAAATGATGGGGGCCAACGCCATTGTAGGTCACATCAATCTCAGTGGGGGAACACTGCTGCTATCTCAGCCAAACCAGATAGCCGATACATCCGATGTGACGATAAATAGCGGCACCTGGGATATGAACGACAAAAATGACACGATCCACAGACTGATTTTTAATGGCGGCACATTAGCCCAAGGGATGGCAACACTTTCTTTTGTCGATGGACTGACAATGCGCGATACAACCATTAGTGGCGATATTATTTTAATGACAGGTGGGACAGTTGTCTTTGATGCGACGAATAATGGAACGGCGGTGATCAGCGGAAATATCGATCACAGCGGCGCTGTGATTACATATACGATCGCCAATGGGACAGAAGCTAATGATATGACAATTAGTGGAGTCATTGACAATGGAGGACTGACAAAAGAAGGAGCCGGGACATTAGAACTTACCGGAGTCAATACCTATACGGGAGATACCACCGTTGCAGAGGGAACTCTCAACTTGAATGCAGCGGGAACTGCTATTGCAAGTCACATCGATCTTAGCGGGGGAACACTGCTGCTATCTCAGCCAAACCAGATAGCCGATACATCCGATGTGACGATCAGTAGCGGCGCCTGGAATATGAACGGCAATAATGACACGATCAATCATCTCACTTTTAATGGGGGAGCGCTAACCCAAGGAGGAGCAGCGCTGACTTTGAACAATGGGTTGACGATGCGCAATACGACCATTTCCGGAGATCTTACTTTAGCTAATGGGACAGTTGCCTTCGATGCAACCAGTAATGGCACGGCACTGATCAGTGGAAATATCGATCAAGGCGCGGCAATAATTACCTATGACATCGCTAATGGAGCGGCAGATCTCGATATGGAGATCAGTGGGGCAATCAGTGGAAATGGGCAGCTGATAAAAATAGGATCTGGTACGCTACTTTTTTCAGGAGCAAGTCCCTCATACACGGGAATAACAACTATCGATCAGGGTGAACTGATCTTAAATGGATCATTGGCCGGGTTAATTAGGGTCAACTCAGGAGGCACTTTAAGTGGAACTGGGACTGCTGGTGAATTAGTCAATGATGGCACACTCGTTTTGGGAGCATCTATTGGTACCTTGACTGTCAACGAAAATTACATGCAGACAAACACTGCTTTTTTAGTCGTTGAAATCGATGATATACCCGCTATTTCTGATAGCCTAGAAATAATGGTAGAGGGCAATTTAAACGGCGCTGTTGTGCTCAATCCGTTGCCCGGCATTTACGAGGCGGGAACGACCTACACCTTTTTAACAGCGGGTAATATTCAAGGGGGTTTTTCTCAGCTCTTAGAGACTCATCCACTAGATTTTATCATTGTTCCAATAGGCACTACGAGCTTACAAATTGTGATTCCCTTTACCGAAGCAGTCCTTCCTGTTCCCATTAATGAGTTAGAGGGAAACGCGCGAAGTATTGCCAACTATTTGTTCACATGCCCTCTTGTTCCTTCTCCCAATTTTCTCGCGGAGCTAAGGGCGTTGGTGAAGCTTCCTGCTGAGAGTTTTGCCGAGAGCCTTCTCAAGTTAGGGCCAGAACAATTTGGAGGGCTGGCATTGACCCGCTTACAAACGGGTGCGCGGATTGGTCAGTCGATGAATCGCGTAAAAAATTTTTACGATCACGGCTTTCTCACCCCCTGTTATCGATCATTTGTAGAACCCGACTCTCGGCTTGACAGTATGGTCTGGGCTAATCCCATTGGTTACTACTATAAACAAAATAAAGCAGATGATCAAGTACCGTTCAACAATAGAATGTATGGATTCACTACCGGATTTAGCCGTCGTTTTTGGGGCCACCTCGTCGTGAGTGCAGGAACCGGTTATACACACTCCAACCTCAATTGGTTCCAAGACCGGGGCAATGCGACGATTCAAGCTATTTATCTTAGCCCATCAGTCGGATATCTCCACGAACGCGGTTATCTTGGCTTAGCCGTGGTAGGAGGCCATTCTTTTTATTCTGTTAAACGAAAGATTCAGTACTCAACTGTGCGCGAGATTGCCGAAAATCACCATAGAAGTTGGGATCTTTTTGCCAAGCTTAATGGAGGGCTAAAGATAAAGGTACCAGATAATTTTCAAAGAAACTTATTTATTATTCCAACAGTGGCACTCGATTATATCAATGTATTTGAAAATGGGTATCAAGAGACCGGAGCAAATTCGCTGGACCTAGCAGTTGAAAGTGTTTACTCGGCCTTTTTCCGCTCTGAAATCACTGTAAAATTTCTGAAAGAAATCACAATAGATACTGTCTGTCTCTCGCCCAACTTATCAATTGGTTGGTTAAAAAACGTTCCATTAACGAATGGGCACTACACCTCTAATCTCTATCGAGAGCAGCTATGTCAAGACAACTTCACGGTTCAAAGCTATCATAGCTCAACAGATCAAATGGTACTTGGTGCAGAGCTTATCATAGCCTATAAGCAGAGCTACTCGTTAAACATTAACTATGAAGCCAATTTTGGCAATCACTTCAATATCCAAGAGGGAAGCGTCAACTTTAACTGGAGGTTTTGACCTTGCCGCACTCACAGGTTCATAAAAAGTATTTTTCGTAGATTATTCTTTGTATTGCATTGGGCAAGCTATTAATTGAATATTGCTCTCTACAATACCCGTCAATTAAGAGGAGGGTGTCTTTTTTAATTTTTTCAACTGTTGTTTTGATAGTATAAGCGGCCATTTTATGGTTGTGTTCTATGAAGTAATCAAGCGCCATTTTTCCTTCTTGATCTCGATCAAAAAGGGCAATTTCCCTAGAAGATCTATGTTCTAGCAATTTATAAAGCAAGCAAGCCTGGCCGTATTTTGCGATCATATTAACGGGAGTGCAGTTGGATACATCTTTTAAGCTGACGTCCGTTTGTTTATGTTTAACTAGATCACAAAAAATCTGGTAACTATGAGGGCAGTTAATTTTGGGGTCTTCAGTATCTCCTATTGCTTGGATGCACAGATGAAGGGGTGTATGGCCAGCGTTGTTTGCTAAATTAACAGGAAATTTATTTTGTAATAGTCCCCTAACAATAGGGCTGTGGCTTAATTGAGTTGCAATGTGAAGGAGATTATTTTTATTTTTGTCTACCCACTTATGAGTAAGTAGATTTGTAAGATAGGAGGCTTGATATTTTTTTTCTTCGGAATCAAAGGTTGGCTTGAAGTTGAGCACAGAACCAGGTGAACAAGCCTTACTAATTTTGGAAATAAAGCAACAAAACTCGTTCATTGAAAGATAGTTATTGAGAGCGAGGGTTTGCGACTGTTGCTGTTGGCAATCGAATAGGTTGATGTTGTGATGATCTTGTAATTTAAAGATTTTTTGTCTCAACGCGTCATTGGCGTCTTTTAATTCGGATATTTCTTTTTCCTTTTCTTTAAAGATTTTTTTAATTTGCCGGCGCTCTCGTTGCAACTTGCTTTTGCTTATATTGGGACGCGAGTATTGGTAGTAAAGCAGTGCAGTCAGGCATAAGATTGTCGCTGTTGCGGCTCTCTTTTTCCATTTATAGGGAATTTCTTTTGGAATTTGACAGGGGATAGGAAAGAATTGAGAAAAGCAAAGGGATTGAATAGACGTCATGACAAGGCTCCTTTTAAATAATGAGACCATTCCTCTAAACCTGAGTTCTGAATTTAACGTCTTTAAGATGAGTGTTTTTATGAGGAAAATTAACGCTATTTGAGTGAGTGTTTTTATGAGGAAAATTAACGCTATTTGAGTGAGTGGAATAGCCGAAGTTATTTTTCCATAAAAATCGCTTAGGTTAAAGACGTTAAATTCAGAAGCTCAGGTTCTAACCCGTATTTCTCACAAGACTCTGGAAAAATTTGGAGCATCTGTTTTCCGAGTATTCCAAGGAGCTCTCTTGGAAATGGTTACAACCATTCCCTGCAAGACCTCATTGAAATCTCGAAAAACATCTTGTCCAACTTTTTAGC